>JBGPMO010000037.1:0-6540 GCA_041487075.1 Minisyncoccia bacterium | reverse complement strand
TGCCTTTCGACGAAGTGCCATGGGAGTACGCCGGCCGCGAGCAGGGTGGCGAGGTCGAGCGGCTCTCGTATTCATACTTTTTGAGCTACCCACCGCCGAAAGATTTAAATCCGACAACACCAGACGCCCTTTCAAAAATCGTTTATCGCTCTCTTATGATAAACGATTACGGGCTTGAGGCGCTCGAGAAAGATCTGGTTGATTTTCTCAGCAAGGACTAGTCGTTGTCTCCTATGAGCGAGCCCTAAAAGGGCTCGCTCATTTTTTAATACCTTGAAGCTGCTATGTTACAATAACCCTATGCATTCGCTCGCAATCGTTATTTACGGGCCGCCTGGGTCTGGCAAATCAACGCAGGCAAAGTTACTCGCGGAAAACCTCGGGTTTATCCATTATGATATCGGTGCACGCATTGAGTCAGTGGTGCATGATCCGAAAAATCGAAGCAAGAAAATAATCGAGCGCCAGCGAAAACTGTTTGATGCGGGAGACCTGTGCGAACCCGCGTGGGTCATGAAACTGGTTGCAGGTGATTTTAAGAGAATCGCTCAGGCAGGCTTCGGCATCGTTCTCTCTGGATCACTCCGAACGCTTCCCGAAACCTTTGGTGAAGGGAGGGGGGATTCCGGCCTGCTCTCGGTACTAGAGAAGGCGTATGGCAGAAAGAATATCGCCTTTTTTCTTTTACAAATTCCGCCTTCGGCTTCAATGCGGCGCAATCACATGCGCCTCGTTTGCTCTATTTGCAGTCGGCCGCTCCTCACGCAATATTTTCGCGTTTTGCCGAGCGTGTGCCCGGTGTGCGGCGGCGCGCTTCGCAAACGGCCATTAGATGTTCCGAACGTTATCCGAGAGCGTCTTTTAGAATATAGCCGAGAGACGAAGCCGGTGTATCGTGAGCTTCGCCGCCGCGGCTATCGGATTTATTTTGTGAATGGCGAATTGGCTCCGTATAAAGTTGAAGCAAAGATACTCACCATCTTAAAGAACCGATGATTATTGCTATTAAAAAGCCGGAAGAGATTTCCGAGATCCGAGCCGCCGGAAAAATCCTTGCCCGCGTTCTTGAAGAACTCACCGCGCAAGCAAAAGCAGGCGTGACGCTTCTCGAGCTTGATAAGCTTGCAAACCAGCTCATAAGGACAAGCGGGGGGTCTCCGGTTTTTCTCGGGTATCAGCCCATGGGCGCCTCTCGGCCGTTCCCCGCAACGCTTTGCACCTCGGTCAATGAAGTGGTGGTTCATGGAGTTCCTACGCAGCGGCGGCTTCAGGAAGGCGATATTCTTAAAATTGATCTCGGAGTGCGCTCTCGGGGTTATATTGCGGATGCCGCTATAACGATTGGCATCGGGAATATTGCGCCACAGGCAGCAATGCTCATGAAAGTCACTCAAGAAGCATTAGCGGCAGGAATTCGCGCTTGTCGTGCGGGAAGTCGCTTAGGCGACATCGGAGCCGCGATTCAAGAGACGGTGGAGCGTGGAGGATTTTCTGTTGTCGAAGGGTTAACCGGCCATGGTGTAGGCAAAGAGTTGCATGAAGATCCCGAAGTTCCGAATAAAGGCACTCGCGGCACGGGATTGGTTTTGCGCTCTGGTATGGTGCTTGCCCTTGAGCCCATGGTAAGCGCGGGGTCTCCGCATATTCTCCAAGAATCAGATGAAAGTTACCGCACACGTGACAAGAGCCTTGCGGCGCACTTCGAACATACGGTACTCGTGACCAGGAATGACGCTGAAATTCTTACGCTTCGCTAATCGCTATCGCTATGGCACGCCCATTTCTTTCAGTCATTATTCCTGCATGGGATGAGGCAGAGCGCCTGCCGCTTACGCTTATTGATATTGACCGGTATCTCTCCGTCGGGGAATATTCGTACGAAATTATTGTCGTCAATGACGGTTCAAGCGATCGGACATCTGAAATCGTAAAGCGTTTTATAGGGAGCATAAAAAACTGCAAGATTATTGACAGCCCAGAGCATCGCGGCAAGGGTGCGGCAGTGAAGATCGGCATCGTTGCCGCAAAAGGCAATTGGCGTCTCGTCATCGATGCCGATAATTCATTTGCGATTACTGAATTTAACCGGATTCTTCCGCATATCGCGCCGGATCGAGGCGTTGATGTGGTGGTTGGCTCGCGGGTATTCCCCGAAACCATCATTGATCCGCCGCTCGCATTGTCGCGACGCATTGCGGAGCGTATGGTAAACGCCTTTACCAAACGCCTTTTTCACTCCGAGATTCGTGATTTTTTACTGGGATTCCAATGCTATTCTGCGGATGCAGCCGAGGCGATCTTCGGCCTGACCCGGGCGGTTTCGTGGAGCTATGCGGCAGAGTCTTTGATCCTCGCGGAACGCAGCGGCTATCGCGTTCTTGAAGTCGCAGTCGTGGGCGGGCATGCTCCCGGATCTCATTTTACCTTTCCCGTCTACTTGCGGTGGCTCGCTGAAACCGGTAGAATCTGGTGGTGGTTGCGCAGGGGGAAGTATCAAATAAAACTCATACACCCATAAAACTCATACACCCAAGATAGCTATCATTACCGTATGGACTATTATGTAACACCGGAACGTCTGCAAGAACTGAAAGTAGAGCTTGAGGATCTGCGGACAAATAAGAGGATTGAAATAGCAAAACGCTTAAGCCGCGCAAAAGAACTTGGCGACCTGTCAGAAAATTCTGAATATTTTCAGGCTCGTGAAGAGCAAGCCGAGCTCGAGCGCCGCATTTTTACGCTGGAACAGATGGTAAAGAATGCGATGCTGATCGAGCGCCATGAAGGCAAGGGTGGGCGCGTTTCGATTGGGTCAACTGTTCATGTTTCCCGCGATGGCAAAACCCAGAAGTTTATGATTGTAGGATCGAGTGAAACCCGCCCGGAAGCCGGCCTTATCTCAAATGAATCGCCGCTCGGAAAAGCATTTCTCGAAAAGCAAGTGGGGGACGTGGTTAAAGTAAAAGTGCCGAGCGGAGAAGTAACCTACGAAATTGTAAAGATAGAATGATTGATGATCTTATCCGCGAGCGCCTCAAGAAGCTCGAACATTTGCGGAGTGCCGGCATTGATCCGTACCCAGCCGCGACCGAGCGTACGGGTTCCATGCGTACGGTGTTAAATTCTTTCGCGCGCTTTTCTAAAGCCAAGAGAAAAGTAAGTGTCGCCGGCCGCGTTATCGGATTCCGTAACCAGGGGAATCTTTTTTTTGTCGATCTCGCGGATGAGTCTGGGCAGATTCAAATTGTTGCAAAAAAAGACGAGAGTGAACAATTTGCGACTATTCGCGACAACCTTGATCTGGGAGACTTTCTCGAAGTTCATGGAATTTGCTTTACGACTGCGAGGGGAGAGCGAAGCATTGCAGCTAAGGCATTTCAGTTTTTGGCAAAAGCTGTCCGTCCGCTTCCATCGCAATGGCACGGGCTTACGGATCAGGAAATTCGTTTCAGGAAGCGATACCTCGATCTTTTACAAAACAAGGATGTGAAAGATCTCTTTATCGCCAAGAGCCGGTTTTGGGCCGCGGCACGAAAATTCTTACTGGATAAAAACTTTATTGAGGTAGAGACGCCGGTATTGGAGAGTATCCCCGGAGGCGCTGATGCAGAGCCGTTTCTCACTCATCATGCGGCTCTTGATATGGATTTTTATCTTCGCATCTCACTCGAAATTTCGCTGAAAAAATTGATGGTGGGCGGATTTGAAAAAGTGTTCGAAATCGGCCGCATCTTCCGCAATGAAGGCATTGATCAAGAGCATCTGCAAGATTACACCCAGCTTGAATTTTATGCGGCGTATCAGGATTATCGGGATCTCATGAAAATGATACCACCGTTCTACCGGGCGCTCGTGAAAGCGGCGGTTGGATCGCTCACAACCGCTTGGGAGGGTAAAAAAATAAACTGGGCTCAAAAGTGGCAGAGCGTTGATTATTACAATGCGTTTAAGCGCTTTGTGGGGCTGGATTTGAAAACCGCGAAGCGCGATGAGCTTTTTTATCTTGCAGAGCAAAAAGGCTTACGGCCCGAGCGAAATCTTGGCCGCGGCAGATTAATCGATCTGTTGTTTAAAAAATTCGTCCGCCCGACCCTTATTCAGCCGACGTTCTTAATTGACCCGCCCGTTGATATTGAGCCTTTAGCAAAGCGATCGCCAAAAGATCCTGGCCGCGTAGAGCGTTTTCAAGTCGTTGCCTGCGGCACCGAACTCGGAAAAGGGTTTTCAGAATTAAACGATCCGCTTGATCAGCGAAAGCGTTTCGAAGAGCAAATGGCTTTGCGCGCCGCAGGGGATACAGAAGCCCAGCAATTGGACGAGGATTTTCTGGAAGCGCTTGAGTATGGCATGCCGCCTACCGCCGGGTTTGGGCTTTCCGAACGACTCTTTGCCGTTTTTGTCGGGAAGCCGGTCCGAGAATTGGTGTTCTTCCCGCCAATGAAATCAAAAAAATAATAGTGATTGGTATTATATAAGTATGCGCAAAGTAATGATTTTCGGAGTTTTTGAAGATGCCAAGAACTACACCCCATTCCTTCGGCGGGCCCGCGAGGAAGGCGAGTATCTTATTGTGGTCGTGATGCAGGATCATATTGTGAGGCATCTTTTTGGACATGAACCAAAAATTAATTTTATAGAGCGATTTGAAAAACTGTGCCGTACGGGCGGAATCCAAAAAGTAGTCATGGGTGGAGGAAACGCATCGCTCGTCAATCTCGTGCGGCGTTACCGGCCGGATGCCGTTCTCTTTGCCGCGGATCAAAAACTCTTGCGGGAAGATCTCGTGGATGGGCTTGCTAAAGATGCGCATAAGCCGATTATCCGCGCGGTTGATGAAGTAGAAACAACACACACTCCATGATTGACATCACCTTGATCCGAGAAAATCCCGAGGCGGTGAAAAAGTCGCTTAAAGCGCGGGGTCTTCCCGTAACCTTGGTTGATTCTTTTCTTACGCTTGATCACGAGTGGAGAGAAGTGGTAGCCGCGCTTGATGAAGAACGCGGCGCATTGAAACGATTGAGCGTTGAGCGGAATATTCCCGATGCAAAAAGAGTAAAAGAAAAAATAAAGGCGAGCGAAGAAAAACTGCGAACCCTTGAAGCAAAGCGGAACGAGATACTCTTTGAATTTCCGAATCTGCTTTCCGAGCAGGTGCCCGAGGGGAAGAATGCCGATCAAAACGTCGTTCTTAAAACCGTAGGAGAGAAGCCGAAGCACAAGCCACAGGATTATCTCGCGCTTGCAGAACAGCTTGATCTCATTGATATCCCGCGTGCAGCAAAAGTGTCGGGGAGCCGCTTTGGATATCTCAAACGCGAAGCTGTGCTCCTTGAATTTGCGTTAGTACGCCTTGCCTTTGATATGTTGACTAAAGAAGGCTTTATCCCGGTCATACCGCCGGTTATGGTGAAGCTCGAGCCCTATCGCGGCATGGGCCGCCTTTCCAAAGATCAAGTTGAAGAACGGTATCATGTAGCGACGGATGATCTCTATTTAGCCGGGAGTGCGGAGCACACCATTGGCCCCATGCACATGGATGAAGTGTTTGAGGAAAAAGATTTACCGCGCCGATACGTGGGATTTTCAACGTGTTTTAGGCGAGAAGCCGGCTCGTATGGCAAAGACACGAAAGGAATCTTGCGCGTACATCAGTTTGATAAAGTAGAGATGTTTTCATTTACAAAGCCGGATGAGTCGGAGCAAGAGCATCAATTCCTGCTTTCGATGCAGGAAAAGCTTATGGCGGCGCTCGAACTTCCGTATCGCGTGGTTGAGCTTTGTGCTGGTGAGCTTGCATTTACTGACGCGCGTGCGTTTGATATTGAAACGTGGATACCGAGCGAAGGCAAATACCGCGAAACCCATTCGTGTTCGAATACCACCGATTTTCAAGCGCGCGGGGTGAATGTAAAATTCCGCAAAGCGCTTGGCGCTAAGCACGGAGCCACTGGATTCGTGCACATGTTGAATGCAACTGGGATTGCGATTGGAAGAACCTTGATCGCGATTCTGGAAAATCATCAAACCAAAGAGGGGATTGTAAAATTGCCGAAAGCTCTTGCAAAGTACGCCGGGTTTGATCAGATAGGATGAAATAGCAATGCCTTGAATCATCCCACTCCTTCTCCTTTCTTTTGTGAAATCTTTCGGCCTTTGCTAGTGTTAAACATTAGCAGCGACAAGTAAAAGGCGACATGCGACAAGAACAAGCGAAAAAGGTTTGGGTTGAGATAAACAAGAAAGCGGCAACGCAGAATTTTCGCGCCATAAAAAAGCTCCTTGCGCCGAAAACCAAGCTCTACGCGGTCGTGAAATCAAACGCCTATGGCCATGGACTTATCCTGTTTTCAAAGCTCGCGGAAACGCTGGGGGCAGACGGTTTTTGTGTAGATTCCCTGGTAGAAGGCCTAAAATTGCGCGAGAATGGCATTACACGGCCGATTCTCGTCTTAGGCCCCACAATCCCTGGCAATGGCTTTTTTGAGGCATTTTCAAACGATATTACGCTCACGGTTTCAAACAAGGAGGCGTTGAAAG
>JBGPMO010000036.1:0-6664 GCA_041487075.1 Minisyncoccia bacterium | reverse complement strand
CAGCGACAGCACCCGCGAGGTTCCATCCTCGCTCATGGTGATGCCGTAGAGCGTATCTGCCGCTTCCATAGTGGCGCGGTTGTGCGTGACCACGAGAAATTGGGTTTTCTTGGCGAAATTTTTAATCAGCTCTGCGAACCGTCGGGTGTTCGCCTCATCGAGCGCCGCATCAATTTCATCGAGCACTAAAAATGGCGGCGTCGAAACGGAAATCAACGCAAAAAGCGCCGCAATGGAGACAAGAGTTTTTTCTCCGCCCGAGAGCATATCAAGCCCCGAGATGCGCTTTCGCGGAATCGAAACGCTGATCTCTATACCGCCTTCTTCTGCCACCGGCTCTTCATCGGTTTCCGGCTGAAGATTTTTTTTCGTAGCGCCGTGCTCATTATTATCGTCGGCCAGCTCCTCTCTCCCGTTCTCTGTTTTATGCTCTACCTTCTGCAATAACAATTTTGCCTGCCCTCCACCGAACATCATGCGAAAATAATTATGAAATTCCTCGTTGATGGATTTAATCGCCTTAGTAAAATCATCATGAATCTTTCGGTCGAGCTCTTTAATGAGCGTCACTAAATCCTTATACGCTTTTTCTAAATCCGTAATTTGCGAAGACAAAAATGCATTGCGAGCTTCGGTTTCTTTCGCTTCCTTAATTAATCCTTCGTCAATTTCTCCGATGCCCGCAAGCTCGCCGCGGAGTTTTACGATCCGCCGGTCTGCGCTTCCCAAATCAAAATCATTCGAAATCGGCGTACCCGCGAATGCATCGAGCTTTCGCCCCGCCCGCTCTGCTTCATAATGAAGTTCGTCTTTTCGAAGCCGCAGCCGCTCCGCCTCAAAAAGAATCTTCTGCTTTTCTGCCTCAAACACCCCAATTTCGCTTCGCTTTTTTTCGAGGGCATCGAACGCTTTTCGAAAACTCTCGTTAAAACTTTTAAGGCCTTCGTTCAATTCCGTCTCGCGTTCCACAAACGATGCGAGTTTTTGGTCTAAAGTGGCGAGCTCTTTTTGAATCTCTTCTTTCGCAGAATCAAATTCATGCCGCCGTTCTTTGACCGCGCCTGTATCAGCTTCAATATCAAGCAAGTGATTAATCTTTTCGAAAAGAGATTTCAAAAGCGCCTTTACCCGTTTCAAATCAGTCTCGTAAAGCATATCCTCGATCGCTTCCCTCGTTTCCTCGAGCATTTTTACGATCTCGGGCGCCGAGGCCTCTGCCGGCGGCTGATGCTCAAATATCTCACTCTGCGCTTCAAGTCGGCCGAGTTCCCGCTCACGCTTTGCCCGCGCGTCAGCCAACTCCCGCTTCTCCTTCTGCCATTCTTCAAATTGTTTTCCTGATTTTGGCTGGCCCTTTTCTACATGCCCTAACTCTTCCTGCACTGCTTTCAATTCCTTTTGGCGCCCTTGAATATTCTGATCGAGCCGCATCATATCCGGCTTCAGTTTCTCCTCGCCCGCTTCGATTTCTTTCAGTTTAAAGCTGAAATACTCCGCTTCAAGATGGCGAAGCTCTTCTTCAAGCTCCCCGTGTTTTTCCCATTTTGCCGTCTGCCGGCGCAGTAAACGCAAATGCGGCACAATTTCTTCAACCAACGCTTTCGCCTTCTCCATATTAAATTTCGTGCTTTTGAGCTTTAACTCTGCGTCATGTTTCTTTAACTGATATTGACGGAGTCCGAGAATTTCCTCGAGCATCGCCCGCCGCTCTTTCGGCAACGATCGAACGAACAAATCGCTGTCCCCTTGGTTCACGATCGAGAATCCCTTAGTGCCGAGCCGCGACTGCGCAAAAAAATCAATCACGTCTTTCAGGCGCACTTCCGCATTATTGATGAAATACTGGGAGGTGCCATCTCGCTCAATCCGGCGGCGAATCGCAACCTCCTCGTAATCCACCGGAAAAAAACGCCCTTGATTGTCAAACACGAGCGTTGCTTGAGCAACACTGACCCGTGAGCGCCCCTCGGTGCCCGAAAAAATCAAATCCTCGGCTTTCAACCCGCGCATATTTTTCGCTTCGCGTTCGCCCAAAAGCCACCTGATCGCGTCAATGATATTTGATTTTCCGGAACCGTTCGGCCCGACCACGCCGGTAATACCCGAAGGAAATTCGAGAATCGTTTTCTCGGCGAATGATTTGAAACCAACGAGTTCTAACCGCTTGAGATGCATAGCTTTCAATGTTAAAACTCAAAAATAAAATCGCAAATCTTACTTAGATTTGAGATTGAATTTCATATCTTAGATTAAAGTTGCTGCAAAGCAACTTTTGCCGCTTCCACTTCCGCGTCTTGTTTTGAGTGCCCGCTCCCTTTCGCCATAAGCTTCTCACCAAAATACACGCCCACAATAAATATTTTCCCGTGATCCGGCCCAGACTCTTCAAGCACGCGGTACGTCGGTGTCAGCTTCATCTGTTCTTGAATTTTTTCCTGTAGCTCGCTTTTTGCATCTTTGTACAGCCCTTTTTTCATGACCTCGTCGAGTTCCTGCATAACCGAGTTATTAATAACTTTTTTAGCCGCTCTATAACCGCCGTCTAAGTAGGTAGCGCCTATCACCGCCTCTAAGGCATTCGCGAGGATTACTTCGCGCGCCCGGCCCAAATCCTTTGCCTCGCCCCGGGAGAGCAATACAAACTCTTCGAGCTTCAGCGACCGCGCCACATTTGCCATCATGATGTAATTCACGAGCGCGGAACGAATGGGGGTAAGCTCGCCCTCGGCTAAATCCGGATACCGATGATACAACTCCTCGGTCACGATGAGTTCGAGTACGGCGTCCCCTAAAAATTCGAGCCGCTCATTGTGCGGCAGATGCCAGTTCGGCACCTCATTTAAATAAGAACGATGCGTTAAAGCTTCAAGAAGCAGATCTCGGTTCTTAAAAGAATAGCTAATCGTTCGCTCAAGTGGTTTTACGTTTTCTGTCATAGTCAAAAGAGACTGATGACAATAGCTATGACGATGACAAAAGCATACGTTTCATCATCATCATGACCATCGTCACATCCTTGTCACGAATATAGTCATTGCGGCGTTTTTACGTTCTCTATCTCTTTATATACCGTTCCTAACACGCCATTAATAAATTTTCCCGAATTCGGGCCGCCATAATTTTTTGCCAATTCGATGGCTTCATTAATCGCCACCTTATGCGGCACTTCCTCGGCATCAGCGTACAAGAGTTCAGAGAGGCCGATGCGGAGCGCATTCCGGTCAATAATGGAAATCTGGTCAAGCGGCCAGTCCGGCGCCGCTTTTTTAATAATCTCGTCAATCTCCCGCAGATACTCGATGACCCGGCCCATCGTCCGCTTTGTAAATTCCGGCTCATCAAGGCCAGGCGCGAACTCAAGAAGATTACGTTCGAGAATTTTATTCAAGTCCCCTTTCTGCTTGAAAAAATCCCACTCATAAAGCGACTGGAGAATAACGGAGCGAGCGAGTTGACGAGTGGCCATGAGTCAAATAATTTTCAATCTACTATTACCAATTTCCAATAAATTTACAATGTTTTAATGTTTAAAGCAAATGAGTCCGAAACAATGGATTCTTTAAAAATTACTTCATTGAAAATTGCGGACTAAAAATTTCAAAGAACTACCCACTGAAGAATTTACTTTCCTCCTCTCCCATGATATGCCCCGCACTGCGGGCATGCGCGATGCGGCAGCACCGGCCCTTTGCAATGCGAACAGACAAAAATCTGTGCGGGCTTGAGCGCCAGATGCGACCGCCTGCGGCCTACTTTTGACTTTGAATGATGTTTAACCGGTACGCCACCCATATACAATAACTTATAACTAATGACTTATAATCCCGACGTAAAGTCGGGACCCCGACTTCTTGAATAAAATTTAATAGTACGTCGGGGCTGATGACTAATGACTTACGATGAGAAAATACAACTCTTCTATAGTAGGTGAATCATAAAAAACTGTCAATGAAAATGCCGCCTCGTGAAAACCGCGAAACGGCATTAGAGGAACGATGATGCCTTGCCGGTGAATGTGCATTATTTATTCTCTAGAGAAGCTCCTCTCCATCTTTTCGATCTCCCTATCTTTCTTCTCCTTTTTTGTATGCATGAACGGCCGCATCTTTTGCTGAAGACAAGAGATGGAGGTGAGAAATTTGTAGTGCTCACCCGGGACCTCAAGCGTGAAGTCAATTTCGTCCTCGTCTTGACCAATTAAAAGCGTTACCCTGGAAGCAAGTTTCCGAGCAAGACACCTTGCGAGAAATCGCGGATCCCCACTTTCTATCACTTCATCCAGGCGAATCCACATGATGGGAATCATTTCTCCAGGAAGACAGTCCTCGAATTCCAACTGGAATTTCTTTTTTCTACGATCGTTGCGACCGAAAAGGAAAAGCCACGGAATTAAATTTTGCTTTTCCAGTAAAATGCCTAAGTAAAAAATAGTCCCGTTCTTCAACCTTACTCCATCTTGACGCTTGATCTTTTGAGAGAAAGTTGGCTCCACTCAATGTCACTTTTCTTCATTTCCCTTTTCCTTCCCGCTCTCAATGAGCTAGCTAATTACTAGCAGATTCGTAGTTTATTGTCAAATTTCTCCTTTCTTTTATCGCTTGCTCACTCTATAATTAAACGACTCTTTTAAGTTGGGATTCGTTATAAGTTATTAGTTATAAGTTGTAAGTTAATTCTATGCCTCGTTTCACTCACTTACACACCCATAGTCATTATTCCCTCCTTGACGGGCTCCCCAAGATCCCGGATCTTATTGATCGTGTGAAAGAGCTTGGCATGGACTCTATCGCGATTACGGACCACGGCAATCTCTATGGCGCGGTTGAATTTTATCAAAAAGCAAAAAAGGCAGGGGTGAAGCCGATTTTCGGCGTTGAGGCATATATCGCGCCCGGCGACCACAAGGACAAAACCGGCAACGGCGGAGAAAAGTACTATCATCTAACCCTTTTGGTTGAAAATCAGACGGGCTGGCAAAACTTGATCCAACTCGTTACGAAATCCCACTTAGACGGCTTCTACTACAAGCCGCGGATGGATAAAAACCTGCTACGCGAACACCACGAGGGATTGATTGCGCTCTCGGGTTGCCTCGCCGGCGAAGTTTCTCGCCTCCTCCTTGCCGGCGACTATCCCGGCGCAAAACGTACCGCGCTCGAGTACCAAGGAATTTTTGGGAAAAACAATTACTTTTTGGAAATCGGGCACCATCCGGGGGTGAAAGAAACTTTAAAAACCCGCGATGGGCTTATTGAACTTTCGCGCGAACTCGTGATCCCGCTCGTGGCAACGCAAGACATCCACTATTTAAAAAAGGAGGATGCAGAGTATCACGATATTCTCCTTGCCGTGCAAACCGGCAACAAATTAAATGACCCCGACCGCCTGACCTTAAAAAACGACGACTTCTCCATGCGCTCGCCCTCCGAAATGATAGAATTGTTCCGCGATTTACCCGAAGCAATAGAGAGCACGGTAACCATTGCTGACCGATGCCATACCGAACTCGAACTCGGGAAAATCCGGCTTCCCAAATTTGAGCTTCCTGAAGGCGTAACTTCGCCAAATAACTACCTCGAAAAACTGCTTCGCGAGCGGCTGCCGGCCCGTTACCCGTCTTCTACTCCTGCGATTGAAGAGCGATTACAAATGGAGCTTGGCGTTATCGAACGCATGGGTTTCGCCGATTATTTTTTAATCGTGCAGGATTTCGTGAATTGGGCAAAAGAACGTGGCATTGTGGTCGGGCCCGGCCGTGGTTCTGCCGCAGGCAGTATTGTTTCATATCTCTTAGGCATTACTGACATTGACCCCTTGAAATATGACCTTATCTTCGAACGATTTTTAAACCCCGAACGCGTTCAAATGCCGGACATTGATATCGATATTACCGATCTCCGGCGCGATGAAGTATTGGGATACCTGAAAGAAAAATACGGTGATGACCACGTGGCGCACATCATTACTTTTGGGACGATGGCGGCGCGTGCCGCGATTCGAGACGTCGGCCGTGCAATGGGACTCTCCTATACATTCTGCGACCAAATCGCGAAGCTCATCCCTTTTCAACTTGATCTCAAAAAAGCAATCAAAAATGTTGCTGAACTCGGCGACCTCTATAAAAACAATGCGGACGCAAAGAAATTACTGGAAGCCGCGCTCCATTTAGAGGGTGTTGCGCGGCACGCCTCGGTGCATGCGTGCGGCATCGTCATTTCAAAAGAGCCGCTCACCAATTATCTTCCGCTCCAACGTGCGCCACAAGACCCGAATGTTATTGTCTCCCAATTCGAAATGCACGCGGTGGAAGATTTGGGGCTCTTAAAAATGGATCTCCTGGGGCTCCGGAACCTTACGATTATTGAAAATACCATCCGCCTTATCGATGAGCTCCACGCGGAAAAAATAGATATCACCAACATTCCGCTCGATGACAAAAAAACGTTTGAAATGCTCCAAGCGGGGCAGACTGCGGGCGTGTTCCAGCTTGAATCCGGCGGCATGACGCGCAATTTAAAAGATTTAAAACCAACGGAGCTTGAAGATATTATTGCCATGATTTCCCTCTACCGGCCGGGGCCCATGGAGCTTATCCCCGACTATATCGCACGGAAGCTCGGCCAAAAACCAGTTTCCTACCTCCATCCCAAACTCGAGCCCGTTT
>JBGPMO010000035.1:0-7492 GCA_041487075.1 Minisyncoccia bacterium | reverse complement strand
GTCCGGCGCGAGCGCATGGGACATATTAAGCTCGCTGCGCCCGTTGCTCATATTTGGTTTTTCCGGAGCGTCCCATCGAAAATCAGTCTTTTTTTGAATGTGCCGCTTTCAAAACTTGAACGCGTCGTGTATTACGCCGCGTATATTGTGACTTCAATTAATGAAGAAAATCGTGAGCGCATTTTAACTGAACTGAGCCGTGAGTTGAAAACCCGGAAAAAAACTGCCGAAGAAGAAGGGGTAAAAATAGAAGACTTGAAAGCAGCGGCAACGGAAACAAAAAAAACATTAGAAGAGCTCCGCGTCGGGCAAATTCTTTCGGAGGCGGAGTATCACAGTTTAGCAAAACGATTCGGCGATGTTTTTGAGGCGGGGAGCGGAGCCGAAGCTATCATGAAGATTTTGACCGCGATTGATTTGGCAAAATTAGTGAAAGAGGTTGAGAAGGAGCTTGAGACATCGCGGGATACGCTCAAAGAAACGCGGATGCTCCGGCGCCTGAAGCTTACCAAATCGTTTTTAAAGAGCGGGCTTCGACCCGAGTGGATGGTTCTGACGGTGTTGCCGGTACTTCCGCCCGATCTCCGCCCGATGGTTGCCTTAGATGGAGGCCGTTATGCGACTTCTGATTTGAATGATCTCTATCGCCGCGTTATTAACCGAAATAACCGATTAAAGAAACTCATGGAGCTGAAGGCGCCTGAGGTTATTGTGACGAACGAGAAGCGTATGCTCCAGGAGGCAGTTGATGCTTTAATTGATAATTCCGCCCGTATGGGCACCCAGCAGCTTTCGAGCCAGCGCCGGCCGCTCCGTTCACTTGCTGATTATTTGAAAGGGAAGCAGGGCCGCTTTAGGCAAAATCTTCTCGGCAAACGCGTTGATTACTCGGGCCGATCCGTTATCGTAGTTGGCCCCCATCTTCGCCTTGACGAGTGCGGCCTGCCGAAAAAGATGGCGCTTGAACTTTTTAAGCCATTCGTCATCCAAAAAATTATTGAGCGGGGACTCGCGCACAATATTCGCAATTCGAACCGTTTGATTGAGCAGGCGTCACCGGAAGTGTGGGCGATTTTAGAAGAGGTGATTCAGAATCGGCATGTCCTTTTGAATCGTGCTCCTACGCTTCATCGATTGGGCGTTCAGGCGTTCAGGCCGCTTTTGACCGAAGATCTTGCCATCCAGATCCCGCCCTTAGTGTGTACGGCTTTTAATGCTGACTTCGATGGCGATCAGATGGCCGTGCATCTTCCCCTTTCTGCCGAGGCGCAAATAGAAGCGCGCGAGCTCATGCTCTCTGGCGTCAATCTTTTGAAACCGGCGACTGGTGACCCGATTGTTTCGCCGACTCAAGACATAGTGCTTGGCTGTTATTTTCTCACAAAGGTAAAAGAAGGTGCCCTAGGTACCGGTAAAATGTTTTCGAGCCCGATCGAGGCGCGGATGGCATACGAGCATGGCATTATTGAGATTAACGCGTTCATAAAAATCGTAACCCCAGAAGAAAAATTAGAAACCACTCTGGGCCGCCTCATCTTTAATGAAGCATTCCCTGCAGGGTTCGAATTCGTGAACCGTTTAATCAATAAAAAGGAGCTTTCAAAGCTGGTGGGAAGAATCATTAATACCTACGGCGCCGAGCAGTCGAAAATTTACCTTGATGCGGTGAAACATATTGGATTCGAATATGCGACTGTTTCGGGCGTTTCCTGGGGCATGGATGATTTACGCGTGCCTCCGGAGAAGGGAGGGATTCTTCGCGCGGCTGAAGGAGAGGCAGCGACCATCGCGAGCCAGTTCGAAGGAGGGTTTTTAACGAATGAGGAACGGCGTGAGCGCATCATCGAAATTTGGAAAAAGGCAGGAGAACGTCTTAAAGAGTTAGTCCCTAAAACGCTTGATCCTTACAGTTCGGTCTATGCCATTATCGACTCTGGAGCTCGAGGGTCATGGTCACAGCCAGCGCAGATGATGGGTATGAAGGGACTCGTGCAAAACCCACAAGGTGAGACGATAGAGCTTCCTGTCCTGTCTTCTTATAAGGAAGGATTCAATGTGCTTGAATATTTCATCTCTACGCACGGTTCACGCAAAGGCCTCACGGATACTGCTTTGAAAACCGCTCAAGCTGGTTATCTCACCCGCCGGCTCGTGGATGTATCGCAAGACATTATCATCCGCGAAGAAAATTGCCGAACCAAGGAGGGGATTGAAGTATTACGAAAGGATGGCCTTGAATTTGGGCATGCATTTGCAAACCGTCTTTTCTCGCGGACCGTCCTTGAAGATGTCAAAGGAGGAAACAAAATACTCATCCGTGCGGGTGAAATCATCAATCGGCAGATGGCAGATATGATTGAAGCCAACGACCTCATTGAATCCGTAAAACTTCGTTCGCCGATTATCTGTAAGACGCTCTACGGTATTTGTTCAAAGTGCTATGGGTATGATTTGGGCAATAACCAGCCGATTAAACTCGGTGAGGCAGTAGGCGTTGTTGCGGCACAATCGATTGGCGAACCGGGCACTCAGCTTACCATGAGAACATTCCACTTCGGAGGCATTGCTGGCGTGGACATTACTCATGGCCTTCCGAGGATCGAGGAAATTTTTGAGGCGCGCACGCCGAAAGGAAAGGCGTTTCTTGTTGATGAAGAGGGAGAGGTTATCGGCGTTGAGGAGCGGGGCACGTTGAAAGTGGTAAAGGTGAGTCTCGCGGGAAAAGGGAAAAAGGAAAAGATTATTGAATATCCGATCCCGCGTTCAGCATGGCTTAACGTGAAAGTGGGTGACCACGTCGAACAGGGCGCGCAGCTTTCTGAAGGTTCGCTTGATCTTCGTGAATTGTTCCGTCTGAAGGGCGTTCGTGCGGTGGAACGCTGTATCTTAAACGAGGTGCAGAAGATTTATCTTTCGGAGGGCGCGGCAATCAACAATAAGCATATTGAGGTCATTATCCGGCAGATGTTTTCGCGGGTGAAAGTTCTTGATCCGGGCGACAGTGAATTTGTCCGTGGCGATGTCGTCGAAAAATCTTTATTCCTTGAAACGAATCGAACGCTGAAGCGGGCGGGGAAGGCGCCTGCAAAAGCGGCGCAACTGCTGCTTGGCATTACCAAAGTTGCTCTCTCAACTGAAAGTTTCCTTTCAGCCGCTTCCTTTATGGAGACCGCGCGTGTGCTTATTAATGCCGCTGTTGAAGGGAAGATGGATAAACTTCGAGGACTTAAGGAAAATGTTATTATTGGCCGACTTATTCCGGCGGGTACCGGCTATCGGAAAATACCGGGATCGGCTCCTGACGAAATAGGTAAAGAGGCGGGGGCGAAGATAGGGGACGCTACTCCTTCAGAGGTTGCGAGTTAATGAGTGCGTGACTTGCCAAAAAGGCTTTGATTTTGTTACTTTAAAGCGATGACTGAGAAACAAGATATCCTTGCCGAGCGCGCCGAACGAGAATACGAACTCTCTTTTCTCTTGATGGTTCCCGAGACTGCATCTCATCTGACCGAGATGATTAAAAAACACGGCGGGGAAATAACCCATCTTGGCCCGGTTGTTTCAATTCGCCTTGCGTATCCGATTCGAAAACAAGCAACTGCGTTTTTTGGGTTTTGTCATTTTATTGCTCCGCATACGGCGGCGAAAGAAATTACGAGTGGGCTGAAGGGTGAGGCAAACGTACTTCGCATCCTTCTTGTCACCCCGCCTCCGAAAACCGAAGAGCGTTCCTCTCGTCCTCTGAGGCGCGAAGAACCGAAATCAGCGCCAACGTCCTCGATCCTGACAAACGAAGCGCTCGAACAGAAGTTGGAGGAGATACTGAAATAAGTCACCATTGTAAATTGTGCATTGTCTATTGTAAATTAATGGTATGAATCTCAACAAAGTATTCGTTCTTGGCAGATTAACGGCTGATCCTCAACTGCGCGCCACCACCGGCGGGATGCAGGTGGGGAGCTTTGGCCTTGCGACCAATCGTGTCTGGATTAATAAAGGGGGTGAAAAGCAAGAAGCAACCGAATTTCATAACATTGTAGTTTGGGGGAAACAGGCAGAGGTAGCAAGCCGATTTCTTACGAAAGGCAGTTTGGTATTGATTGAAGGGAGGCTACAGAGCCGTAGCTGGGACGATAAGCAGGGCCAGCGCCGGAAGACCACGGAAATTGTCGCCGAGCGAATGCAGCTTGGCCCTCGGCCGGGCGGCGCCCCGAATGCGGGCCGCGGCAGCGAGCCAGCACCAGGGGTTGATCAGTCGCTTACGGGAGGCGTTAAAGAAGAAATCCCGACGATTGATGTCGATGAAGAGGTAAAGTCGGAGGATTTACCGTTCTAGCCAAAATAATATTATGACCCAGTGCTATTTCTGTTCGCAAAATATGCAGGAGGTTGATTATAAGGAAGTAGAGCTTCTGCGGCGTTTTGTTTCGGGGCAGGCGAAAATTATTGATCCCCGTTACACGGGAACCTGCAGTAAGCATCAGCGTCGATTGGCGAACGCCGTGAAGCGTGCGCGCTTTATGGCGCTTCTGCCGTACGTCCGGCGTTAACCGAAAGCAAGTAATGGATGACGAAGGGTCTCGCCACTCGTCATGGTTATTCTATGCAATTCGATATTATTCTTTTCCAAGCTATTCATGGGTTTGCCGGGAAATCGGCACTGCTCGATTTCCTCGGCATTTTTTTTGCGGAGTTCCTCGCCTATATCTTGATTGCTATATTTCTTTTTTTTCTTTTTCTTGAGAGAAACTGGAAAGTTCGATTTTATAAATTTTCTCTTGCCGCGCTCGCGATTATTTTCTCCCGCGGCATAGTGACAGAAGCATGTAAGGCTTTTTATCTTCGTCCGCGCCCGCCGGAGGCGCTCGGCATTATCCCGCTTATCACCGCTCCCGATTCGGCAAGTTTCCCTTCCGGGCATGCCGCGGTTTTTTTCGCCCTCGCTGCTGCCTTGTTTTTTCTCCGGCGTCCGTGGGGTCTTTGGTTTTTTGGAGCGGCAACGCTTATAGGAATCGCCCGCGTCTTCGTTGGCGTCCATTTTCCGAGTGACATTTTAGGCGGTGCGATAGTTGGAGTGGTATCAGCGTTGGTTGCTGAAAAAATTTTAAAAAAGCCGTTGCCGATGCGAGCGATGCCAGAAACAGTATGAAGTCACTACTCACGAAGCAATTGATCGTGGTTGTGAAGGGGCGCGTACAAGGCGTTTTTTTTCGTCGCGGCGCGAAAAAGGAAGCAGAGCGTTTGGGGCTTACCGGATACACCCGCAATCTTCCGGAAGGCACCGTCGGGATTGTTGTTGAAGGTGAAGAGCAGGTACTCAAGGCTTTTCTCGTATGGTGTTATCGCGGCCCGTTTTTTGCGCGCGTCACTTCACTTTCATTTGATTGGGCGCCGGCAACGCGCGCATTCCAAGATTTCAACATTATCCGCTCCGGCGGCTATGTACCTGACAAGATTTTCGCACTCAAACATTTGAAAGACCAGTTTTTTGTCCCTGACATTCTTCCGCAGCATGTGGCCATCATTCCTGACGGCAATCGCCGCTGGGCCAAAGGAAAAAAGTGGCAGGCGTTTGAGGGGCATAAGCAAGGGCTCGAAAACACTTTCGCGCTGTTAGACGAGGCGGCGCGGTTGAAGATTCCCTATTTCACTTTCTGGGGGTTTTCAACAGAAAATTGGAAACGCGACAGTCTAGAGGTTGATTATCTCATGACGCTTTTTCGGAATTATCTGGGGCGTCTCCGGGAGCGGCTTTTTGGGGATCAAATTCGCTTTCGTCATTTTGGACGTCGCGATCGTCTGCCAAAAGACATCATCAGTTCATTGGAAAGACTAGAGGCATCAACGAGTGGTTTTCAGAATGGTTCGTTAGGGCTCGCGCTTGACTATGGCGGCCGGGATGAGATTCTGCGTGCCGTGAATAAATTAAAAAATCACCCGGGCGAAGTTTCTGAGGCGGCGTTCGAGGGAGCGCTCGATACCCGCGGATTTCCCGATCCGGATTTAATCATTCGCACAAGCGGCGAACAGCGGATTTCCGGCCTTATGCCCTGGCAGGGAACATATTCAGAGCTGTATTTCGCAAATGAATTATTCCCGGATTTCGGGGTGCCGCAGTTTCAAACCGCGCTTGCGGATTACAGCAGGAGAAAGCGGAATTTTGGCGCGTAGGAAAGCGACTAGCCGCTAGCCAATAGCGATTAGTGATAAGTAACCCCTTGACTCGGTTCATTCTTACTTAGAACATTTTCATTACCAGATGAACGTAGTAAAAAACCGCTCTGTAAGGGAGCGGCTTTTTATAACTTCAAATTCTTCCAGCAACTACTCCCCAATCGATTGCCTTCACAAACGCCTCAAGGTAGTCCGCTTTTTTAATGCCGTAGTCTAACGTATACGCGTGCTCGAAGAGATCGAGTACTAAAAGGGGAGTACACCCGGCTAAGTGCCCCATGTCGTGTTCACTTACCCATACGTTGAATAAGTTTTTAGTCACCGGCTCTTCGTAGAGTATCACCCAGCCGATGCCGCGCATGGCACCGGTTGCTTTGAAATCCGCAAGCCAGTTGTCGAATGAGCCGAATTGCTTTTCTAATTCTGTTGTAAGTTGTTGGTTGTTAGTTGTCGGTTGTTTTGTAAGATTCTCAAAATAGAGCTCGTGAAGCCGCATCCCGTTCCACTCCCACCCGAACCGGCGTTTGAGTTCGGCAAAACTGGGCGTGGCAACTTTTCCTTCTTTTGTCAGTGCCACAAGTTCATCCGTGAGTTTATTCACGTTCGTCACGTACCCCTCGTAGAGCGTGAAATGGTTTTTGAGCATCTGGTCCGAAAACCCGGGCGTGCCCAAGAGAGCGTCAAAGTTTTTTGGTTGATACATGTTTATTATAAGTTATTAGTTGTAAGTCATAAGTTATATCTTACCCACGAGATCCATCCCTGGCTTCAAATTCTTTTTGCCTGGTTCCCAGCTTGCCGGGCAGACGAGTCCTTTGTGTTCGGCAACGAATTTTGCCGCTTCGAGTTTGCGAAGAAGTTCTTTGCCGGAGCGGCCGATAGCGTTGTCATGGATTTCAATGGTTTTCAAAATGCCGTTTGGGTCAAAAACGAATGTTCCGCGCAATGATCGTCCCTCGTCCGCGCCGCTTTCAATGTAGGTGCCGAAGGCGCGCGATAGGCGCCCGGTCTGGTCCGCAAGCATAGGGAATTTCACTTTTTTAATGGCTGGCGAGGTATCGTGCCACGCTTTGTGCACATGCACGGAGTCGGTGGAAACACTCATCACTTCTGCGCCCATTTTTTTAAACGTGAGGTAGAGATTCGCTACCTCCTCGAGTTCAGTCGGGCAGACGAAGGTGAAGTCTCCCGGATAGAACATAAGAATCAGCCATTTGTTTTTAAAGCTTTGGAGTTTAACCTTTCTTACTTCGTTGTTTTGAAACGCCTCGAGTTCGAGGTGGGGGATTTTTGATCCAATAGTGAGCATAGGATTGAT
>JBGPMO010000034.1:0-7504 GCA_041487075.1 Minisyncoccia bacterium | reverse complement strand
CGAAACTCTTGAGTGAAGGCGGGAACCGGAGCGGAAAGGACGATTTCAAGTTTTTCTTTGGCGGCAAATTCTTATTTGAATGCAAAAGCCATCAATACGATAGTCAATGCATTAAGAACCACTAATAATGATGCTCTTTGTTGCCAAGTCGTTGCAAGGGGATTCATTAAAATATAGATCGTGTAGATTATTGCGACAATCGCTGCACCAAGAAAGTTTCCTTTTACCATAGTTTTATAGTTAAGTTGGATTAATCAAATACGTCGACCCTTAGGAATTATATCATTACTGGCGGAAGGGGCGAGATTCGAACTCGCGGTGGGTTTCCCCACACACGCTTTCCAAGCGTGCGCACTAGACCACTATGCGACCCTTCCAGCTTGCTTCTTTTTATACGCTATTCTAAAAATTTTCTCAAGTAAGAGAAACATCTCGATATCTTTTCTGGTTATATCTATTATGAAACTTATCACTAAAATCGCGTTTTTGCATGCAATCGCAACCGCCGCATACGTCGTTCTCGTTGGGTCGTTTCTCTTTTACGGCAGTCAGAGAGCGTTCGGACAGGCGGATACGGCGATTGTCCCCATTGCGATGCTTCTCCTTTTTGTTTTTTCCGCGGCGTTCACCGGATTCGCCCTGTTCGGGCGGCCAGTGCTTTGGTACTTAGACGGCAAAAAGAAAGAAGCCCTTGCATTGCTTTTTAGAACCCTCGGCATCTTTTTTATCATCACGCTCATTACCCTCTTTGTGCTGTTGCGGTATTTCATCACCTAACTTTTCCTAGCGTCATTCGGTATAATAAGGGTATGGATCAGAAAAACGAAATCGCAGTATTCGGCGGGGGATGCTTTTGGTGCACTGAAGCGGTCTATCAGGAATTAAAAGGAATTATCTCCGTGATGCCGGGATATGCCGGAGGAACGATTAAAAATCCGACGTATAATCAAGTGTGCTTGGGAAATACCGGCCACGCAGAAGTTATTCGAATTGAGTTTGATCCATCGAAAATTACCTATCACGATCTCCTTACGGTGTTTTTTGCAACTCATGATCCCACCACCTTGAACCGGCAGGGGAATGATGTCGGCACGCAATACCGTTCTATTATTTTTTACGCGACTGATAGCCAGAAACAGGAAGCATGGCAGTTTATTAAAAACTTAAGCGACCCGAACGCGAAGGGCGGAACCGTGGTTACCGAAGTAAAGCCGCTTACCGCGTTTTATGAAGCAGAAGATTATCACCGCGAATATTATCGAAAAAATAAGGATCAGCCCTATTGTGAAATGGTGATTAATCCAAAGCTTGAAAAAGTGAAAAAGCGTTTTTATGAATTACTGAAAGAATCCGAGAAATAAGAAAAAAGATTATGAGAAAAGACAGCGAACTTTCATCGGAATTGCGCAAAGTGGCGCGCGAGGGCGGAACGGAAACCCCGTTTACCGGGAAGTATCTTAATAATCATGAAGAGGGGATGTATCAGTGCGCGGTGTGTGGCGCAGAACTTTTTTCATCGGATGCCAAATTTGATTCCGGCACTGGCTGGCCGAGTTTTACTGAACCGGCAAATATAAAAAATATTGAACTAAAAAAAGATAGAACGCTTGGCATACAGCGAACTGAAGTCGTATGCAAAAACTGCGGCGCACATTTGGGGCATGTGTTTGATGATGGCCCAAAAGAGAAAGGCGGCAAGCGCTATTGCATCAATTCGGTGTGCCTTGATCTTGCGAAAAAGGAAGGCAAGTAATCTTCGTGGCGCGATAAAAACACCCCCGGACTGGTACGACCAATCCGAGGGTGTGGTGAGTCTTCATAGAGACTCACGCAGCAGTGCACTCCGTGAGCGTTGGATGCTTCTTCGCGCGACGGCGGATGGCGCGCCCAGAGACGAGCTCTTCCTTGAGATGCACTGCAATCAAGAAGAACTTCCCGTCCTTGCTTCTGTGCAGTATCCGGGAAGCGGTGAACTTCCACTTCGTGTCTGCGGTGGTTGGCATAAGCCCCGTTTCTTCAGGAGTGAAGACACGGATGACGCCCTCCGTATCCTCCTCGCGAGCTTGCCACCGCTTCTTCCCCAGCTGGTTTTGCAGGGGCTCGAGGGTGAAGTTTGCCTCGATACTCACCTGTTCCGTGAGCACCACGGCGATAATGCAGAACCGGCCATCTTCTGACGTAAAGATGGTATTCGTCTCGAAGCATCTCCACTTCTCCGCCGGATTGCCGGGGAGGACCTTGCTTCTTTTGTCCGGAACGAAGAGGATAGTTGCTTTCGTCGCCACTCCTCCTTGTTCTGATGTTTCTTCGATTTTCCCCTGCCACTGCATGCCTTGTCCGTCAATGCGTCTCACGAGATTGAATTGCAACTCTTGCCACTGAACCATGATGTCCTCCATAGGACTAAAACTATTAGGTTGGAAAAGGCCCTTGAGAGAGCCGAACTGAACACGGGGTTAGTATAGCATACTAGCAATATATTTGTCAAGTACTTTCGGCAAGCCCCTCAAAGCCCCCAAAACCCTTGCCAAATTAGGATAAAGAGCGTACTATGAAATTAGCTCCTTTGAGCTGTACTTTGACTATCTTTTGCGAGGAAATCAGCATGGACGAACTTTCTTACACTTCGGTGCATCCGGGCATCTATATCGATTGCAAAGAAAATCAATATCTGGTACTCGATCTCGCCGTTGATATCGATACTGGCGCGCGCCTGACGGTGTTCCGCCATCTCTATATCGATGGGCGAGGAATTTATTGTACGCAATCCGAACGCAACTTCGCCGCGCGTATTGCGAGCGGCGAACTCGTATTGAGTCGCGAATTTCCCTGAAAGGCATACTCTGGAGAATGCCATGTTCCCTGCCTAGATCCGCACGAGTTCCGTGCGGATCTTTTTTATGCATTAAAAAAAGCCGCCAGAGCAGCGGCTTCATCTCTTGGCTTTGTTGGGTGCTCAGGAGTGACACCCGACGGATACTTATTTGAGCCAAGTGAAGTTCGTGCTCTGGCGGTGGCGGAAACAAATCCCCCCACGAAAAGAGTCATCATCCCTCTACGAGAGGGAGCTTCTGGATGTGTTCGTCGAGCGACGAAGCTCCAGCGCTCCTTCGAGTATTGCACTGCACTTCCTTTTTGTGAAGTTGTTTATCCACAGCTCTCATCTTGCCCTAGCGTTTTTAAAAGGACATTCTTCTTGTCGAATCACTTTTTACGTGCGATACTCCGGAGAGTATATGTCCTCATTTACTGTTTTAATTTTTGAACTGCTCGTCCTTATTTTTTCAGTGATGGTGCACGAGATTTCTCATGGAGTAATTGCGCTTCGGCTCGGCGACACAACAGCAAAAGATGCCGGCCGGCTTACCCTGAATCCTTTAAAGCATATCGATCCTTTCGGCTCGATTATTTTGCCGCTTCTTATGGCGCTTCCGGCTCTCTTTGGGGTGCCGGCACCGATTTTCGGATGGGCAAAGCCCGTACCCTATAACCCCATGAATCTTTCGAATCCGCGGCGCGGCGCCGGTATCATTGCCGCGGCCGGACCCCTTTCTAATCTGCTTCTCGCCGCAGTCTTCGGGATATTAATCAGGATTCTTACTGCAATGCTTGTCACAACCGCTATGGTTGGATTTATCGGCCTTTTAAATATTGTGGTGCTTATTAATATATCTCTTGCCATTTTTAATTTACTTCCCATTCCTCCGCTCGACGGCTCAAACGTGCTCTTTGCTTTTCTTCCGGAACGATACGCCGCACTTCGCTCTTTTCTTATGCGTCATGGCTTTACCTTGTTGTTGCTTTTCATCTTTTTCGGATTTTCATTCATCAGCCCGATTATTGAGTTTGTGTACCGCCTTTTTGTCGGCAGTGCGGGGATGTTTTGAGGTGCGGGGTTGACGATTTCGCCATGTCTGCTATCATTCAAGTTACCCTAGTCAACTAGTCACTAGTGTTTTTTTTAAATGCCAACAATCCGACAACTTGTCCGCAAAGGCAGAGAAAAGACTTTGTATCAATCAAAAGCGCCGGCACTCCAGCGTTATTTTAATACGATTCAAAATCGTCCGGTAAAAACTGCGTCACCGTTTAAGCGCGGCGTATGCGTGCAGGTTAAAACGATGACGCCGAAAAAGCCAAACTCGGCACTCCGAAAAATTGCCCGCGTCCGGCTTACGAACGGCATTGAAGTCACCGCCTATATCCCCGGGGAAGGGCACAATCTGCAAGAGCATTCCGTGGTTATTATTCGCGGCGGCAGGGTCAAAGACCTTCCGGGTGTCCGCTATCATATTGTCCGCGGCGTTCTTGATACCGGAGGAGTGGAGCGGCATCAGCAACGGAGCAAGTACGGGGCGAGGAAACCGAAGGCATAGTAATAAGCGATTAAGGTATGCGTAAAAAAAGAAATTACAAGCGCGATCATGAGCCGGATTTCCGTTACGGAAGCGTAGCGGTGCATCGGTTTACGAATTATTTAATGCACGGGGGCAAAAAGAGCATTGCCGAGAAAATTTTATATACCGCATTGGATGAGGTAAAGGAGAAATCGAAGCAAGAACCCCTTGTTGTTTTTGAAAAGGCGATTGAGAATGCCGCGCCGGCAGTTGAGGTTGTTTCAAAGCGTATCGGAGGCGCGAATTACCAAGTGCCTCGCGAAGTGCGCGCGGCGCGGAAATTTATGCTTGCCGGCCGCTGGATTATTCAGGCGGCGCGCGCAAAGAAAGGAAAACCGATGGCGGAGCGGCTTGCGGAAGAGTTCCTCCTTGCTGCAAAGAACGAAGGAGCTGCCATTAAGAAAAAGCAGGATATGCATAGGATGGCAGAAGCAAACCGGGCGTTTGCGCACTTCCAATGGTAAGGAATAGCGACTAACCAATAGCGATGAGCGATGAGTCATTAGGAAATTAAGCAAAAATCTCTTATCTCTAGTCGCTCGTAGCTAAACACTAGTGGCTGTTATTGTATGCCCAGACAATATCCTATCGAGAAAGTAAGAGACATCGGCATCATCGCTCACATTGATGCGTCGCCCCTCTCGTTCGTTCGGGGCTTCCTAACACCCATCGGTTTTAGTATTTCCGCATCGGGGAAACTCGCGTTTCCCCGACCCCTTTCCCGCATCAATGTTCGCGTGTAAAATATTCTCTTCATATGCTTCGTCAATACCCTATTGAAAGAGTTCGTGACATCGGCATCATCGCTCACATTGATGCCGGTAAGACTACGGTTTCGGAGCGGGTGCTTTTTTATACCGGCGTTTCTCATAAAATTGGCGAGGTGCATACCGGAGACACGGTCATGGATTGGATGGAGCAGGAGCGCGAGCGGGGGATTACCATCACTGCCGCCGCAACAACGTGCTTTTGGACGCCAACGTACGTCACGAGCGAGCAAAGCGCGAACCGCAAAGAACATGAGCACAGAATCAATCTTATTGACACGCCAGGGCATATTGATTTCACGGTTGAGGTGAAACGATCGCTGCGCGTGCTCGATGGCGCAGTTGTGGTTTTCGACGGCGTGGCAGGCGTAGAGCCGCAATCAGAAACCAATTGGCGGTATGCGGACGAATATAAAGTGCCGCGCATTTGCTTCATTAACAAGCTTGACCGGATGGGCGCATCATTTGAAGAAAGTTTGAAATCAATCCGCGAACGGCTGAATCCAAATGCCATGCCGATTCAGCTCCCCATCGGCCTTGAGGGCGGCTTTGAGGGGCTCATCGACCTGCTCCGGATGAAAGCGTATTACTTCGAAGGCGAGCGCGGAGAAACGATTATTGAAAAAGAAATTCCGGAGGCGCATAGAGGAGAGGCGAAAAAACGTCGGCATGAACTTCTTGAAAAAATTGTGGAACGGGATGATGTGCTGCTCCACGCTTACCTCGAAGGCAAGGAACCGGACCTTACATCGCTGAAAAAAGTGTTAAGAAAGGCGACCCATGAACTCTCGATTATTCCGGTGCTGACGGGTTCGGCGCTTAAAAATAAAGGCGTTCAGCTCATACTTGATGCGGTTATTGATTATTTGCCTTCTCCCGCTGATGTCCCTCCGGTCAAAGGATTTGTCCCGAGTACGAAGGAGCCGGTTGCATGCCTGCCGAAAGACGACGAGCCACTCGCCGCACTCGCTTTTAAAATCGCGACCGATCCGTTTGTCGGCAGCTTAACTTTTTTCCGCGTATACTCCGGCGTCTTAAAGCGCGGAAGCTACATTATGAATGCAACGAAGAATTCGCAGGAGCGGGTGGGGCGCGTGGTGCGGCTGCATGCGAACCAGCGTGAAGAGGTAGATGAAGTTCCTGCCGGAGACATCGCGGCGATTGTCGGGTTAAAAGGCACGACTACCGGCGATACGCTCTGTGATCCGGATCACCCTCTTATTTTAGAGAGAATCATATTTCCCGAGCCGGTTATCTCGATTCGCATCGAACCGAAAACAAAAGCAGACCAGGAAAAGATGGGTACGGCGCTCCGCAAGCTCTCTGAAGAAGATCCCACCTTCCGCGTTTCCGGAAACGCGGAGACGGGAGAAACGCTCATTGCCGGCATGGGAGAACTTCATCTTGAGATTATTGTTGACCGGATGAAGCGGGAGTTTTCCGTTGAAGCGAATGTCGGCCGGCCGCAGGTTGCCTATAAGGAAACGATTCGAACGGAGGCAGAGGCAGAAGGCAAATATATCCGGCAGTCCGGCGGCCGCGGGCAATATGGCCATGTGCGCATTCGGCTCTCGCCGCTTGAACGCGGCAAAGGGTTTGAGTTCGAGAATAATATTAAGAGCGGTTCGATCCCGCAGGAATTTATCCCGGCGGTAGAGAAGGGCGTCGAGGAAGCGCTTATCAAAGGCGTGGTTGCGGGATATCCCATCGTTGACATACAAGTCGAGCTCTATGACGGCTCGTACCACGAAGTAGACTCTTCTGAAATGGCGTTCAAAATCGCGGGCTCTATGGCGTTGCAAGAGGGCGCTAAGCGCGCGAAGCCGGTAATCTTGGAGCCGATTATGAAAGTCCAGGTACTGATGCCGCAAAATTACTTGGGCGATATTACCGGCGACCTTTCCTCAAAGCGTGCGAGAATCGAGGAAATGACCGACCGGATGGGCGGCATAAAAGTGGTGGATGCAAAGGTGCCGCTCTCTGAAATGTTCGGCTATGCGACCAAGCTTCGTTCGATGACGCAGGGCCGTGGCAACTTTACGATGGAATTCGATCATTATGAGGAAGTGCCGAACAGCATTGCGGAGTTGATTAAAGAAGGAAAAAAATAAACGAAGTTCTACAGTGTTTATTTATCCACATCTGTCTTCACTTGACATCAATTTCTTATTTGGCTAGGATGATGAGTACTTGATTTCAGTCGTAAGTTACAAGTTAATTTTATATGGCAGAAAAAGAAAAATTTCAGCGGACAAAGCCCCACGTGAATGTAGGCACGATCGGTCATGTTGACCATGGCAAGACCACCTTGACTGCGGCTATTACCCACGTTCTCTTTTT
>JBGPMO010000033.1:0-7531 GCA_041487075.1 Minisyncoccia bacterium | reverse complement strand
CGTGCAACGGAGTTTATCAACCGTCTTTCTCTTACGAATGTGCGTTTTATTCAACATCGGCCATACAGCGAAATGGCGCTTTACCAAAGAGCCGCTGATTGTTTAGTGGTAACGGCTCGCGGCGGTAGGGAAGAAACTCATTTTTTCACCTCACCTCTCAAACTTTTCGAATATATGGCATCCGGCACGCCTATTGTGGCGTCAGACACCATCTCTTTACGCGAGGTTCTTACCCATGAACGGAATGCGTTACTCGTTCGCCCTGATGATCCTCGGGCCCTGGCCGAGGGTATCAGCCGCGCGCTCGATGATGTTTCACTTTCTGCTTCTCTTGCGCGGCACGCCAGCATTGATGTGGGGCGTTATGAGTGGCATGCCCGCGCGAAATCAATCTACAACTTTTTGAAAGATCGGGCAGTTCGTCCCAAAGTGTTATATCTTTTTGCGGGCGAACGAACCCGGTTTATACAAGCGTATCGAAAAGGCCGTGTCCCTGACTCACAGTTGCTTGGCTTGAATCATATGTCTATCTTTGGCATCCGCGCCGCATATTTCGAAAATAGTTTAGTGCGTTTTCTCCGGCGGGTTCATTTTAATCTTGCGCAGATTCCCGCACTTTTTATCATGCGGCGGTACGATGCGGTATTTCTTGGATCGAATCTTCCTTTCGTCTTTTTAGTGAAGCGCATACTTCGTATGCGGCGTCCCGCATTCATACTCTATAATACTTTTTTTACCAATACGCTCCGGCGCCACAAAGAAGACTGGTACGGCCGGCTTATCCGGAGCGCGCTCCGCTCGGCCGAGGGAATTGTTTCGCTTTCCACCTCTCAGCGCGATGCGTTGCTGGAAATTGGCTGTGCCCCCAATCGCCTTTTTCTTATTCCTACCGGCATTGAGACAAGTTTTTTCGAAAGTGCCCTCGCTCACCCTCCTTCTGCCGGTGAATATATTTTGAGCGTGGGGAAAGATATGGGGAGAGATTACCGAACGCTTATTGCGGCGGCTCGAAAGTTTCCGGACCATCAATTTGTTATTATTGCCGCAGAGCGAAACAGGAAAGAAATCGATGTTATCCCATCGAATGTCCGATTTATTTTTGATATGCCGCATGACAAAACCGTTCAGGCGTACAAAAAGGCTTCAGTTGTTGTTATCCCTACATTTGAAGAAAAAAAACATCTCGATGCTTCCGATTGTTCCGGCCAGTATGCGCTCCTTGACGCTATGGCGTCCGGTCGTGCGATTATTGTAAGCGAGCGGAGCACGCTTACGGATTATGTAGCTCGGGGGGCCGAGGTTATGATGGTGCCGGCCGAGGATCCCGAGGAGCTCGCAGAGGTTATTCGCCATCTGCTTTACAATCCGAAACTCCGTGATCGCCTTGGCACGCAGGCCCTTCGTCGCGTCGAAGAACATTTCACAACAAAGCAGTTTGCCGCATCACTTGCAGAAATCTTCAAACCATTTATTCATGAAAGAAACGCATAGCGAGCAACAGATATGTTATCTCTGTAAGAGTGATGTGCCCACTCTTTCATTTTATAGCCCGAGCGGAGGAGATTTCCGGACGTGCCGCGCGTGCGGCCTTATTGCCATGAAAACATTGCCGAGCGTGGCAGAACTTTCTCGCCATTACAATAAGCATTATTATGCCGAAAATTACAAAGGCAGAGGCAGAGAGCACTTTAAGGATTTTGCCTATCGACTGCGGTTTTTTAACCGGTATTTTAAATCACCCGGCCGTTTTCTTGAGGTCGGGGCAGCGGGAGGTGACTTTTTACAGCTTATGAAAGAACGGGGATGGCAGGTGCATGGCGTTGAACTCTCCGAGCACGCGGTACGCGCTGGGGAAAAAAATTATGCATTGCCAATGTTTTGCGGTACTTTGGAAGAGGTTCGTTTTCCTGACGCGGCGTTTGATGCGGTGGCGTTCTATCACGTTATTGAACATTTACCTGACCCGAGATCGGTGCTCCGGGAAGCAAGAAGAATTCTTGCCCCCGATGGCTATCTTTTAGTGGAAGTGCCGAATCCCAAAGGATTGGATGCGCGCTTCAGCCGGAAGCTCCTCGAGAGCATCATCGACTATCCTAATCATCTACATCTTTTCCCGAAGCGCACCCTCGAGCGGCTTCTCACCGATTCTGGTTTTAAGGTGATTCGGATTGAAGCATCTGTCTCATTTATGCTTGTTCATTTTGTTAATCAATTCTTCCTCCGTCACAGGGGACAAGAAGAAGCGGTTCGTTCGCATAAGCCGCTTCTCTTCAAGGTTTATCCGCATACTGGCTTGTTTTCTCGCATGAAAGAAGTTGTGGCTGATTTTCTCCGCCCTATTGTTCCCGGAATGACGCTTACGGTCGTTGCGCAAAAAGAATCATCATAGTCTTTTAGATACTGCTTATGGGAGATCGATTTTGTGAGCCAATTTTCAGATTTTTGCGTATCCGGAAAATCCGTCCGTTCGTCAGTCCGGATTCAGTGCTTCTTGATGTTGGTTGCGGCGAGGAAGGAACCCTTTTAAAAGATCTTTCTCCGTTCATTCGAGAGGGTATTGGCATTGACGTTCGCGCCAAGGGTTTCGAAGAGAAAAATATACGGGTTCAACAAGGTTCTCTTGATGGGGTGCCCATTCCGTTTCCTTCAGGTTCGGTCGATTGTGTGACGCTCCTTGCAGTGCTCGAGCATATGGAGCATCGGGAAGAGCTTCTCAAAGAAATTTACCGGGTTTTGAAGCCAGGGGGCGTTTTGCTCCTTACCGTGCCGACCTGGCCGGCAAAACCGGTTTTGGAATTTCTTGCATATCGCCTTAAGGTAGTGAGCGACGAAGCCATACGCGAGCACAAAACCTATTTTTGGAAAAAGGAATTAAGAGATATTCTTTCGCTCGTGCAGTTTAAGCCCGAGATGACGCAGGTGCGATATTTTGAACTTGGGTTTAATCTTTTCGCAGCCGCGAGAAAATAATCTGTTCATGGCTTTTGTAACTCACAAACCGCGGCTTTGCTATATCATGCCTTCCTATAGGAAAGATGCGGCAACTCATTTTGCCTACCTTCTGAATTTTGTTGAACGCGCGGCAATATCATTTGAGATTGCCTTAGTGATTGAGGAAGGCAGTTTGCCGGTTCTTACCGAGGTGAAGCGAGCAGAGTTGCTTCGTTCTTTTTTTCCACTGGCGCGTTTCCTTGAATTATGCGTTCGGTTGTTTGTGATGAGGATGCGGGGATATCGTGATTTTTACGTGCATTATTCTTTTCGCGGGGCGCTTATTGCTTCTCTTTGCACTAAAGTTATGGGAGGTAGGGTATTTTATTGGAATTGCGGCGAACCGTGGAAATACAAGCGTTCGTGGTTCAGGGATGCGCTTGAGCGGGCAGTCTATCATTCTATTTCATATCTCGTGACCGGAACGCCGGGATTAGCCAGAAGGTATGGGGAACAGTATGGAATACCGGCAGAGAAAATAAAGATTATGCCGAATTGGATTGTACTCGATCGTTTTGCGGCCGATCGCGGAGCCCGAGCAGCGATGAGAAAGAAATTCCACCTATCTTCTGAATGGCGGGTGGCGCTCTTTGTGCACCGTCTTTCTCGCCGGAAAGGAGCTCATCTGCTTCTTGCATTGGGCGATGCGCTTGCCAAGCATCGAGTTAAACTTTTTGTTGTGGGCGAAGGCCCGCTTGAAGCAGAGTTAAAAAAAGAAGCAGAAAAACGCGGGCTTGCCGAACACATCTTTTTTATCGGGGGCGTTCCTCATTCCGAACTTCCTTCTTTTTTCGCCGCTGCGGATATTTTTGTTATGCCGTCTGAAGAAGAGGGATTTCCGCATGTGCTGCTTGAGGCAATGGCATGGGGAATACCTTTTGTCGCCACCGATGTGGGGGGTGTCCGTGAGATGATTCCGCCGGAGTTAGGAGTATGGCTTGTGCCGCCGGGCGATGCGCTCGTGTTTGCCGCGCGCACGATTGCACTTTTATCACTCTCCGCTCGTGAAGAGCAGACGATGGCTAAGCGTGAGAGAGCATGGGTGGCTCAATTTGAAGAAAGCCGCGTACTGCAGATTTTTTCTGCGTTGTTTAGAAACCCCATACCCCCGGCATGATATGATATATCGAGTTATGTCACGCGAGTTTTCTATTGCTATGCGCCGGCTGGCTGCTTCCCCCATTTTCCTTCTTTGTGCCGGAGTATTGCTATTGTCATTAGCTTATTCTTTTTATTTTCATATTCCACCCCAAGTAGATGCGCGCGGGTATGACAATATCGGCTGGCATCTGGCACAAGGATTGGGCTATCGTGAATCGCTTGATGTGCCCATCGAGCGGGATATCGGCATGGTACGCGTGGGGCCCGGGTACCAATTTTTTCTCGCGGGCGTCTATAAGCTTTTTGGGCATCATTACCCGCCTGTCTGGATACTGCAGGCGCTTTTTCTTAGCTTGAGTGCATTTTTCACGTACCTCATTGCGAAGGAAATTTTCCGTGAGTCATGGGCAGAATTTGTCGGTCTTATTGCAGCTGCTCTCGTTGGCTTCTCGCCCGACCTTATCACGGTAAGCGCCATGCTTCTTACAGAAAATGTCGGCATTTTTTGTATGATTCTTTCTGTCTATCTGTTTTTGAGGCTGTTACGGAGAGGAGGATGGCAATTCGCTTTTCTTTTTGGCGTTGTATTTGCCGTAGCTGCGATAGTGAGGACTCCTGCGGTGTTTCTTTTTATTCCTATCGCAGTAGTGTTACTTGCAACGCGGCGGTGGAAGGATCTTGTGGTTGCTGCCTTTGCTATCGTGATGATGCTTACGCCGTGGACCATACGAAATTATCATCTTTACCATGCGTTTGTGCCGTTTAGCGTAAATTCCGGCTATAACATTTATATCGGGAATCACCCGGGCGCCACCGGAGAGCAGGATACAACGCCAATCCTTACCGATTACATTGATCAATTTGGGATTATCAAAGCAAACCAGATAGCCACCAGGGAAGGGATTCAATATATTCTTCGCGATCCGATTGGCTTTGTGCGGCGGAGTATAGTGAGAGCATCAATTTATTTTAGCATCGCCCGCCCTACCGGCTTTTGGTTCCACCTGCACGGCATTGCAAAAGCAATCACACTTATTGCTTCGGCTCTCTATGCGGCTATTCTTTTTGGTTTGGGGTTCATTGGTATTGGAAGTATAAAAAAACTTCCGCGCGGCGATCGGCGCCGAGCGCTGTTCTATAGTTCTCTTCTTTTTATCATGCCGCTTTCGCTCGTGGGGCTGGTTGTTGAAACACGATATCGTTTTCCGGTGTACCCATTTTTTGCCATCTTTGCCGCTTACGGCCTCCATCTGTTCCGTGAGCGGAAGGTATCGCCAAAACTTCTTATTACCGTAGCGGCACTTCTCGGGGCAAACACCGGGTTTGATGTGTCAGAGAATATCAGTCGTATTTTTGAGCGAATTTCCGAATTGTAACGTATTATTACGGCGTCAATTGATAGATGCCGATTGAAGGCCCATTCCTCGCGGCAGTGAACAGGTTTTTCAGGCTCCCGATTGCCCCTTCAGTGATTTCAAAGGATGGCGCGGGTGACCCGATAAATTTTTGGAGCAGTATGCCTCGCGCTTTCATTATTTTTGCCGCGTCATTTTTCCCCTCATCAGGAGAAAAACTATTATCACTGACTAAGGCGTAGCGGTAATGATGGCCAATAATATATTGGCCAATCGATTCGAAGAACACTGATGCGCTTTGGTCTACGGTGTAGAGATTTAAAGCATGAAACTCTGGCGAAGCAATAAGCGAGGGATCCAGGGTGCGCTCGGCTATGTCCACCTTGCGGAGTGAATGGGGATCGATCTTTTTCTGTTCAGTTATCGAAGCGGCGGTATGCGAGAGGCGGGTAAGCGGCGCAAGGACCATGATCTTTTCACCCGGGCGTATATGAGATTCAATCCATGCCCGCGCTTCGCTTCGCGTATCATTACGAAGCAAGAGCCGGTCTACTTGGAAAGAGGTTACGAGCATCGCAAGCGTTGCTATGCCAGCAAGCATTGCGATGACTCTTTGGAATCGCGGAGACATCCGCCACAGTGCAGTGACCCCATTTGCCGCGAGAAGAGCAAGGAGAGGAAAGAGGTAAATGATAAAACGGTCGTCGAAATGGAAGAGAAGATAAAAGATGATAAAGTAACTCGCAATGAATACTAGCGCAACTAAGGTAAATTTTTCTTTTTTAATGCATCCTGCGATAAGCCCGATGATCGCTAAGATAATGAGGAATGGCTCAGAAAAAAGCGTGGGAGAGAGAAAGGACCACGAGGTGCCGAAAAAGTCGGGGAAAGACTTATGCAGGGTAATTGAATGAGCGTGAGTAAGAAAGAATCCAGAAGGATAAATAAGGATAGAGAATCCTGCGAGGAGGACGAAAGCGATCGCGCCGGCATAGAGATATTTGTTGACGAGTAAGGTAGAGGGAGGAACCCCTTCGGCGATCAATGCCCAAAAGATGATAAAGACCGGTATAAAAGCGGCTATAATGCTTACGCCGAAGGCGATGCCGCCTATGAGTCCGGCAAGGAAAAGCCGTTTGCCAAGATCGATTTTTTCTTCAGTCAGGCAAAGGAGGAGGAGGGTGAAAAAGAAGGTCGCCATGATCCAGTCCCTGCCCCAGTGTGAGAGAAGCACGTGCGTAGGGGAAAAAGCGAGAAACACTGCTCCCAAGAGCGCTGTTGTTTCATTTTTAAAAATATTTTTCCCCACACGGAAAAGAAGGAGAATAGTGGCGGTTCCAACAATCGCGCTTATGATGCGCGCCACTATAAAAAAATGAGAGAGATCGGCGAGGAGTAAGAGAGAAAAGGCAGCAACACTTCCGTGGAAGGAAAGATAAGCCTTGCCAAGAATCACGATGAAAGGGAGAAGATATACATAAGAAAGATAAGGGCTGAAATAAAGAACAGGTGCGAATTCGTTGGTATGAAGAACGGGCAGGATGGTTTTCAAATCAATCATTTTGAGCGCTCCAAGAACGAACGGCGGCTCATCGCCAACAAGCCAGAGGGGAAGGCCGTAGGTAATGCCCACTAACCGGAGCGTGAAGCCAAGGATCACTACCCCAGCAAGGATCCAGGTAATCTTTTTTTTCATACCTATGCATTCTAGTAATTTAAGTGGCTGATGGCAATTAACTTGTTTGAAAGGGTTTTTTAAGCGAGAATAAATCATTATGGAGGATATCGTAGTGCTTCCTACTTATAACGAAGCTACAAACATTGAGGGAATCATTAAAGCTATTTTTACGGAAGCTCCTTTCGTGCAGGTCATGGTAGTGGATGATAATTCGCCAGATGGCACGGGTGAAATGGTGCGCGCGTTAATGCATCAATATCCTCGGCTCTCACTGCTTGCGCGTGAGAAAAAAGAGGGATTGGGTCTTGCCTACATTCATGCCTTTCGTGAGATCTTGAAACGGAAAAATATTCGTTCTCTTACCATGATGGACGCCGATTTTTCTCATCATCCTCGTTACTTGCCG
>JBGPMO010000032.1:0-7692 GCA_041487075.1 Minisyncoccia bacterium | reverse complement strand
GGTTTTCATCTAAATTTCTTTTAGTGAATAATCCGCAGGTGCGTTTTTTAAAAATTCTTCTAGTTTCTCGCGGGTCAAAAGCCCTTCTCGCGCGCCAACGTATTGCACGACCGACATCGCATTAATCGGAGCCCATCGAATAGCGTCTTTTGCTGACAGCCCAAGCGCAAGCGCGGCTATGAAAGTTGATGAAAACGCGTCTCCTGCGCCGGTGCGCTCATACGGCGGCTTGGGATCAGGATACGGCTTCATGAACCAGTGCTTGCCGTCTTCTAAAACATACGCGCCTCCCGGGCCATCGGTAATCACGACTATCTTCGGGCCAAACGCCTGAAGAGCGACCATTAATTTTTTGGGATCCTCTTCAGTGTTCCCTAAAATCCGCTGTGCTTCTTCTTTGTTGCAAAAAAATACTTCGGTGCGGGCGTAAATGCGGGCGAGCTTTTCTTTGCCCAATTTCATTTGGTACGTTCCCGGCTGAAATGCAAGCTTTACCTTTCGATGCGCCTCAAGATAGCTCGCAAGCGGCGGATACAAAACATCGGCGTCAGCGCCCATCGAAGAAAGGTAAACCCACGTGGGTTCGCCGATATCAGGCAATGCATACGGATATTTCTCATGCTTTACTAAAATGGTCCGATCATCTTCATACCAGAGCACATAGTGATAGTTTGTTTTGATTCCTTCGTGCACGGCAATAAATTTCGTGCCAACTTTTTCTTCTTTAAAGACTTTTAGACATTCCTTACCGTGAAAGTCCTTACCGATATTTGCGACGAGAGCGGACGTAAGCCCGAGCCGTGCGGCCGCGATTGCCGCGTTCGCGCTGTTCCCTACTGCCGGAACTACAAACACATCCTCATACGGGATCTTATCCCCAAACCGCATGCAAATCTCACAGTCCTCGCGATTCACTCGGCAATGCACTGATGCTTCCTTCAACTTAATAAACGCATCGATCACCGTGTCGCCGATAGCGATAAAATCATACTTTGCCATTGGTTTAGTATACCAGAGAGATTTAATTACTGCATCGAGATCGTATTTCGGAAACCATTCGACTTTTCTCAAGGTCATTTCGCAGACGCGAAATGAAAAAACCGCCTGCAAAGCCGGTAAGGGTATCGCGGGCGCCCGAGCTTACTTCTTTCTCCGCAGTACTTTCTTCACCGCCGCCACAATATCACGAACGCCCATGCCATACTTTGCAATAAGCTCATGCGGCTGTCCTGATTCGCCAAAAGTGTTTTGTAAGCCAATGAATTCCATGGGAGTGGGGCACTTCTTTCCTAAAAGTTCTGCAACGGCGCCACCCAATCCCCCCAGCACCTGATGCTCTTCAACGGTCACCACGGCACCGCACTTTTTTGCGGTAGCGACAATCGCCACATCATCAAGCGGCTTTACCGTGTGGCTATTGAGCACTATCATGCTGATGCCATCTTTTTCTAAATCTCGTGCAGCGACAAGAGATTGATATAAAAGCGGTCCGCAACCAATAATTACAACTTGCGGCTTCTTACTCTGCCAAAGCGTCAGCGCTTTCCCCGGCACAAACGAGGTTGCCTCGGTGCTTATCATCGGCGTTTTCTCCCGCGCAAAACGCAGGTACACGGGTCCCCAGAGTTTGGCGGCTGCGATCGTTGCTTTGCGCGCCTCGTGAACATCACAGGGTACGATTACCCGCATATTCGCCATCACACGCATCGTTGCCATGTCTTCCACCGCTTGATGCGTGGCGCCGTCCGGCCCCACGGAGATGCCGGCGTGAGCACCGGCAATTTTTACATTCGAATCATTATACGAAATAGTCGTCCGAATCTGCTCCCAATTCCGGCCGGGAGAAAAGGTGGCATATGAAGAAATAAAAGGAATTTTCCCGGAAACCCCAAGGCCCGCGGCAATGGTTGCTAAATTTTGTTCGGCAACCCCAATTTCAAAAAACCGGTCAGGAAATTTTTTTGCAAAAGCTTCTGAACGCGTGGATTCGGTTAAATCAGCGCAAAGCACCACGACATTCGGATCTTGCTCGCCCGCAAGCACTAATCCTTGACCATAGCCATCGCGAATGGGTTTCTGCTCAACATCAGCGTCGAAGAGCTTTGGATTAAGTTTGGCGTCAGGATTCAACATAGGACGTGACTTATAAACTAATAACAAATAACTTATGACGAAACAAAAAATCCGTTGTTCGTTATGAGTTGCCAGTTATCAGTTATCGCTTGCGTGGTTCCTCGCACATGCCGCAATTGCAATCCATCGCGTGGCGCTTGAGCTTCAACGGAATCGCAAGCACGCCAAGTATCAATGCATGCGCATACCACGTGCTCGCCTCAAATCCAAAAATCATTCCATTCGACGTCGCAACCCAGGCAAAAACCAGGGAAACGAGAGCCGCAAACCAAAGGAGTACGCCTAAGATATACCAGCATGAGCAATGCATACTGCACCGGTGATTTGTCATGAGAGATAAAAATTAAAAAGAAGTAAGAAAACGACCTTTACGATATTCAGCGCTGTGCCTTATTAAAAGGCGGATAACGCTCGGGATCGATGGTTCTATTAAAACACTGTTCGCCTACGCCATGATTCCAATTCTCTCCGGCAGTGCCGTCCGGGGAAACGCCGGGGAGAGCCGGATACGAAAGCTTCGGTGCCCGCACCTGGGCCTCGCTACTCGAAAGATTAAAAGTCGCGCACAACTGGAATGCAACGGATCCTTTCACCTGATAGACATATGTTGCGCCGCTTTCGGGATCGCGCGGCGGCACAAATCCAGAAATACTATCTTTTAAGTCATCAAGAGATGGCGGCAGCTTATTTTTTGTCTGCCAATAATTTACCACTTGGCTTTGCAGAATCTGCAAGTCATTGACGCGCTGGCTGTCAAACCGCACCATCCGCTGGGTGAAGGGGGATCCGGCAATAAAAAACCCGTAGATAATAGAGAGGAGTACAATGCCTCCGACACTCCAGATAAATGATTTGGCGCCGGATGAAAATTTTCCCTCCTTCTTCCGCAGGTCATAAAGGTAATAGCCAAAGATGGCACCGGCAACCAAAAACACTTCTACTACTTTTAAGAAAAATCTCGTGGTCAGTTCGCCGCCTAAGAAATTATAGATGAGTGCAACGAGGTCGCCGATAATAAGAATGGCGGCGAGAAACAAAGTCAGATAGACCAGCCATTTCCTGATTTTAATTTCCGCCTTTTCGGGATTCGCTTTCATGTCGCGATTCAGGAACCACGAGATTAAAACGAAGACCGGAAAAATAATGGTGAGCGAGGCAATGGACCAGCGCATGGCGTTCCCCGCGTCATAATACGGATTCAGCGGATCAGGAAAACGGACATTCACAAAATCAAAAAGAAGTTGAATCAGGTTAAACGCACTCCAGTACAAAGTCGCGACTCCCAACAAATGCATGAACACATCCCGCGGCGTGCTTTTTAATTTTTGTTCCATATGACTTAATGAAGCTTACCACTAACACGTGGCAACGTACAACGTAAGACTTTTATTGATGCTCTGATTTAATCTTACCCCCAAGCGTCCGCAGCTCGCTCAATGCTTTTTTTGCTTCTTCGGCATTGGGCGGCTTGCCGTGCCACGTGTAATCATTCTCCATAAAACTCACGCCTTTCCCGGGGATCGTGTGCGCGATGATGACCGTGGGCTTTTCATAAATTGCCTTTGCCTCATGCACGGCATCAATGAAATGCGTAAGGTTATGGCCGTCAACCTCAATCACATGCCAATTAAATGATTCATACTTTTCTCGAATCGGCTCAAGCGGCATGATGTTTTCCGTAAAGCCATCTATTTGAATATTATTCCGATCCATGACCACCGTGAGATTTGAGAGCTTGTTCTTGCCGGCAAACATAATGGCTTCCCAGGTATTCCCCGCGTCATGCTCGCCGTCAGAGGTGAGGCAATACACGCGATACTTTTTCTGATCCAAGCGCGCGGCAAGCGCCATGCCAATCGACTGAGAAATGCCCGAGCCAAGCGGCCCCGAGGTCGTTTCAATGCCCGGAAGCACGCCGCGATGCGGATGCCCCTGGAGCCGAGAGTTCAGTTTGCGAAGCGTTTTCAGCTCTGATTTTGGAAAATAGCCAGCGTGCGCGAGGGTCACATATTGCACCGGACAAATATGCCCATTCGAAAGTACCAGCCGGTCGCGATCAGGGAAATCCGGGTGCTTAGGGTCGTGGTTTAAAATATGGAAATAAAACGCGGTGAAGATATCGGCCATGCCCAAAGGCCCTGCCGAGTGCCCGGAACCAGCTCCCACGAGCATGGTAATAATGTCTTCCCGAATCTCATTCGCTTTTTCCTCAAGGAACTTTAATTTTTCTTCGTGCAAAGTCTGCATAACTTGTAACTATACCCTATTAACTAGTGGCTGTTAGCTCGTGGCTTGCAACAATTCCTCGTACGCCTTCCTTGGATCCCTGCTTCCCGAAATATATGACGCCGATACGAGTATGTCGGCGCCGGCGGCTTTGCATAATTTCGCGGTCGCAGGATTAATACCGCCGTCAACCTCTATTATACCACTCGTTTTCTTCCGAAGAAATGCAATCTTTTCCAAAACGCTCATCTGAAACTCTTGCCCGGCAAATCCCGGTTTCACTGCAAGCAGTTGGAAATTTTTAAAATCCCCTACATAGGGAACCAGTCTTTCAACGGGCGTCTTTGGAGCAATGGCGATCATGGCTGTGGCGCCATGGGTATTACATTTTTCGCTGATGCGGTCAGGCGCGGTCACGGCTTCGGCATGGACGATAACCCGCGCCGCTCCGGCTTTGAACCATTCCTCAATCACCTCTTCTGGATGCTCCATCATGAGATGAATCTCACACTGAAGATTGGGGATCAGCGCCTGGCCGTCTGCAAAAAGCGTTTTGAATCCTTCGGGAAACCCCCAGGTGATAGTGCCTGCGAATTTGCCGTCAACCACATCAAGATGAATCCACGGCTCCTTTTCCCGCTTAAAAATCAAGGCAATTTTTTCGAGCTGCATTTCAGCTTCTTCAAAGGTATCAGCATTGATCGCGGGAATAATCTGCATACATCACAGTATAGCATTTTAAAAAAAGAACGGTCTGCGAGGCACACAAACCGTTCTGTTGCATTCTGTTTAGTTGGATCTCGCGACAAGATCGCGAACCATGATGTGCGGACCAATCGTCAGTACCTTGCCCTTAATGAGCGATACGGGAATCGGGCCGAGGCGACTGCTGTCAAGTGAGCCCGGCCGATTGTCGCCAAGTACAAAGTACGCAGCAGGCGGCACGCGGCACAAAAGTTCAACCTCCGGGTCGTGGATGAGAAGATACGATTCGTCGAGCTCGCCATCATTCACAAACACCTTGCCATCTTTAAGGTGCACCACGTCGCCCGGCAATCCAATGACACGCTTCGCAAGCGGTATCTGTTCCTCGCCGGAAGGGTCACGAAAGGTAATAATGTCGCCTCTTTTGATAAAGAGGAAAAGCACTGGCGCTTTCAAAAGTGCGATCTCATCGCCGTCGTGGATGGTAGGCCACATTGATGAGCCGCGCGCAGAAACCACACTCACGCATGACGCCGAACAAAACTGGATCAGCAAGACACCAATCAAGAAAGGCGCCGTAAACGAAGCGGAAAGCCGCGAGAAAATGCGCATACCTACTCCTTTCAAGGAATCAAGGGGCTATATCCAGTATCTGCAACCGATTAAAATTTAGCAATCCGGCGCGCGTGGCGCGGCTCGTTTGAAAACGGCGTCTCAAGCCACAGCTTTACCCCCACACCAAACGAGTTTATGAATTAATAGACTTTTGAATGCGCTTGAGTAATTGGTGTAAAGCTCTCGCTCGGAGTTTAAGATTTTGCTCTCGATGTCTCGCCTCTCCTTCATCGACATAGCCTTCAACATATACTAACTTGAACGGGATTCTAGTCTTTGTAGAAGTAACTAAATCGGAATTATGTTCCTTCAATCTTTTTTTTAGATTATTCGTAGAACCAATATAAAGCTGGTTATCCTTCAAGCTACGAAGAATATACATACAGAACATAATTCCGGAAAACTCGTTATGGTGTGGGGGTTAACCGCCTTTATCAATCTTGGCTATGCGACGTACATGGCGTTCTTCATTAGTAAAATCAGTTTCTAGCCAAATTTTTATAGCCTCCAATGCGTCTTTTTCTTTCACAAACCGCGCGCCAATCGAAAGCACGTTCGCATCATTGTGCTCACGAGAGAGCTTGATAATGTCTTTATCAAATTTATAGATGACTGCGGCGCGCACTCCTTTTATCCGGTTAGCCACCATTGCCTCGCCTTCACCCGAACCGCCGAAAATGATCGCAGAGCATTTTCGCCCTGATCCTGTCGAAGGACTACCTTCCTCACATTTCGCCACCGCCTCCGCCGCCTGCCGAATGAAATCCGGATAATCGTCGTTATCATCAAGCTTGTGCGCGCCAAAATCTTTTATTTCATAGCCTAAATCAGTGAGAAATTTTTTAATGTTCTCTTTAAGTTCGAAGCCGGCGTGATCAGAGGCAAGATAAATTTGCATATTGTAAATAAATTTTGTTTCTACCTTTTTACTACAGAATGAATAACTCTCGGGTTTGACCAGTCAGAAACGTCAGCTCCAACTTGTTGTCTAGCTTTTACTTGCCAATCGCCTATAGAAAGATTAGTTTTCTCCGCCACCACCCACTCTCCTACAGAATCAGCGCGAACAGAAAATTGAACTGGTGTATCTCCTGTTTTTTGTAATTCAACGATTACAATAGCACTCGGATTTGCACGACCTTCAAGATAAAGCATTTCCTGCGATGTATAGAAATAATCAGGGCTAATAGAAATTGACGGCTCACTAATTTTTACTCCAACCGTAGTATCTGATGGTGATGATTTTATTTCTTTAACTCCTGCGTAATACCCCAACCCGCCGACCACCGCGAGGGCGACGATAACAAACAAAATATTTCTTAGATTTTTATTCATAGTTGGTGTGATCTGAAGCGAGATAGATGGTCATTTTCTTTATTGTACCACTTCCGGCTGGAACGTGGCATTCATACGAATCGGAACCTTTTCAACATTTGTAATTTTCTTATTTGACACTTCTACCTTTAACATTAACCCTTCGCGCGTTTCATCGGAAAATCCTTGATCAAACACGAAATTCCCCAAACTGTAAGCAATGTAGCCAGTACGAGTATGCTCCCGCCCCGTATCTCCGGGGCGAGGCTCGCCTACTTCGTAGGTGGCAACTTCTTCGACCACATGCGGATGGTGGCCTATGACCAAATCCGCGCCAGCGTTTATAAATTCATGCGCGAGCTGCTTTTGAACAGTGTTTGCGTATGTTTGATATTCCTCGCCCCAATGCATTGAAACGATAACAATATCATTTTCCTTTTTACTTTCTCCAATACGCTGTTTTATAAGCTCCGACTCGAATTGGCTTAGCCCCGAATGGCTCGCGGTCGCCTCCAAGCTCCGCGGCATGAGGTTGGTGAATCCAAATACTGCTAATCGCAAAGAGCCAAGCGCAAAGATTTTTGGATCGTTCGCCTCCGCGTAATTCATGCCGGCTCCGATTGGCACTATGCGATTTGCACTAAGCAACGTGATCGTATCCTCGAGCGCGTCGCGGCCGTAGTCAAAAATATGGTTATT
>JBGPMO010000031.1:0-7796 GCA_041487075.1 Minisyncoccia bacterium | reverse complement strand
TTTTATTTTACTGCTTATAGTTGCGGAAAGGCGTTCGCGTTGATATTCTCTAGACAATGAAGCGAGTATTCTTAACGGGAGCCGGCGGATTTGTGGGCGCTCATTTGCTTCGCCGGCTGGTAAGGAAAAGTTATGAAGTATACGCAATTATGCGTCCGCAAACGTTGCCGTGGCGAGTTTCGGATTTGAAAAATGCCTTTACTGTTTGCCAAGGGGATCTTACAAATGCTCTCTGGGTAGAGCAAACCGTTTCACGCGTCCACCCTGACTTTATCATACATCTTGCCCAGTATGGCGGGTATCCGTTTCAAAAAGATATTCAAAAAATCATTCAGACGAACGTAATTGCCACTATCAATCTGGTTGCCGCGGCGGAGAAGATTTCACTCGAGCATTTCATTCACACGGGCAGTTCTTCCGAGTATGGGGCGAAGCGAGCTCCGATGCAGGAAGATATGCTGTTAGAACCAAACAGCGCCTATGGAGTGACAAAGGCCGCGGCGACTCTCTACTTGGCGCATCGCGGCCGTGACGCAAAATTTCCCGTTACTATTTTAAGATTGTTCTCGGTGTATGGGCCATACGAAGAGCCGGGCCGGTTGATGCCTACGGTTTTATTACGCGCCCTTCAAGGCAAAGAACTTGAGTTTGCCTCCCCGACTATTGCGCGTGATTTTACGTATATTGACGACGTTGTTGATGCTTATATGAACGTACTCGAAAAAAAACCCGGCAAGGGCATTATTCTGAATGTCTGCACCGGCAAACAGCATACGTTACAGGACGTTGCCGAGGCGATTAGAACAAACATTGGTCACCCCGTGACCTTAAAATGGGGCATGCCCGCGAAGCAAAGAAGTTTTGATACCGATGTATGGGTGGGAGATGAAAAAAGGGCAAAGCATCTCCTGGGGTGGCAGGCCCGGTGGGGGCTTGAAGACGGCATACGCGAGATGCTAGCATGGCTCAAGAATCATCAATCCTTTTATGAAACCGTGCGCACATAACGGGCACAGCGAAGCTGAAATCCAAGCGTTACAAGGCCACAGTAAGGCGATTCGGCGTGAGATCACCGTAATGGCCTCTCGTGTCAAAAGCGCGCACATCGGCGGCAACTTTTCAGTGACTGACCTTTTAGTTGGGCTTTATTTTTCTTTTCTCAAGATTGATCCTAAAAATCCTACGAGCGTTGATCGAGACCGTCTTATTTTTAGCAAAGGGCATTGCGCCGCCGGCCTCTATGCAACGCTTGCCGAGCGTGGTTTTGCGCCAAAGGCAGTGCTCGCGGATTATTTTGCGGATGGGAAACTTTTAACTGGCCACCCGACAAAGGGGTGTTTGCCGGGCGTGGAAACCTCAACCGGATCACTCGGCCATGGTTTGCCGGTAGGCGCAGGGCTTGCTTATGCCGCGAAAAAAGACGGCCGGACGTATCGGAGTGTAGTCGTGATGAGTGACGGGGAATGTGATGAAGGATCGGTATGGGAAGCAGCTCTTTTTGCCCACCACAACAAACTCGATAATTTAATTGCCGTGATTGATTACAATAAGCTCCAAGGATTTGGGAGAACCGAAGAAGTCGCATCACTTGAACCGTTTACAGATAAGTGGCGAGCGTTTGGATGGGGTGTTACTGAAATCGATGGCCATAATTTTTGCGAGATTGTGAATGCCTTAGCATCATTGCCCATTGCAAAAGGCAAGCCAAGTGTAGTTATCGCGCATACCGTGAAAGGCAAGGGAGTTTCATTTATGGAAAATACGCTTGATTGGCATTATAAGTTTCCTCAAGGAGAGGAATTAACGAAAGCATTGCAAGAATTGGCTTAATTTTTTTATGCGCACCGCGTTTATTCAGGCATTATCGGATGCAGCCGTAAAAGACAAGCGTATTTTTCTTCTAACCGGTGATTTGGGTTACGGTGTACTAGAGCCTTTTCAAAAATCATTTCCGGATCAATATCTTAATTGCGGCGTTGCGGAGCAAAACATGGTTGGCATTGCGGCAGGGCTCGCGCTTGCGGGTAAAATTCCGATTGTGTATTCCATCGCGACCTTTGCAACCATGCGGTGCTATGAACAAATCAGAAACGATGTTTGCTATCAGAATCTGAACGTGAAAATTGTGGGCGTTGGCGCGGGGCTCACGTATTCGCAGTACGGCGCAACCCATAACGCGATGGAAGACATCAGTATCATGCGTTCGCTTCCGAATATGACGGTGATTGCCCCTGGTGATCCGAAAGAGGTGCAAGCAGCCTCGTACGCCATGTTTAAACACCATGGCCCTTGTTATTTGCGTATTGCGGCGCGCGGAGAACCTTCCATTCATACGAATATCCCAAAGTTTGAAATCGGTAAAGGTATCTTAGTCCAAGACGGCAAAGATATTGCGTTTATCTCAACCGGTCACATGCTTGAGAATGTAGTCAAAGCCGCGGCTCTCTTAAAAGAGAAAGGGATTTCAACTCGTATTATTAGTATGCATACGATTAAACCGCTTGATAGGAAATTGCTTCAGGAAACCATGCAGCGGGTGCCTTATCTTTTTACCGTAGAAGACCACAGTATTATCGGCGGTCTCGGAAGTGCGGTTGCGGAGGTAGTGGCAGAGACCGGATATGCCGGTGTGTTTAAGCGCATTGCTCCTCAAGATGCGTTTCAAAAAGTGGGCGGCTGGCTTCCCTATATTCGTAATGCAAACGGTCTTTCAGTAGAGGCAATCGCAGACACGGTTCAATTAGTGCGAAATGCTAAAAAACATACCTAATCCAGCTATGCTTACCGACAAAAAGATTTCTGTTGTGGTTGTTTGTTATAACGATGGCGGCAGTGTGCATGAAATGCATCGGCGCGTGACCGCTGTGATGAAAGAAATCACGCCGAACTGGGAACTTATTTATGTAAATGATAAGAGTCCTGATAACGCGATGGAAGTGTTGCGCGGAGTCGCCTCTAAAGATAAGCATCTTATTGTCATTGATCATGCGCACAATTTTGGCAGTCAAATTGCTTACACGACTGGCATGCGCTATTGCACAGGGGATGCGGCAATTCTTTTAGACGGTGATATTCAAGATCCGCCGGAATTATTTCCGGAAATGGTAAAAAAATGGCTCGAAGGGTACAACGTCGTTTATGGCGTTCGCGCGCGGCGGAAAGGGGGTATCGCGCGCCGTATCGGTTATAAGCTGTTTTATCGTTTGTTTAAGAAACTGTCTTATATTGATATACCACTCGACGCCGGAGATTTCTCGCTTATTGACCGTACCGCGCTCAACGTCATTAATAGTTTTCCCGAAGTTGATCGGTATATCCGAGGACTCCGTGCCGCAGCCGGGTTTAAAAGCATTGGCGTTCCGTATACGCGTGACGAGCGGTTTTCCGGAGTAACCGGAAACTCATTTCTTGGAAACTTCAGGTGGGCAAAGCGAATGATTCTGTCGTTTTCCTATAAACCGCTTCAACTCATTTCATACTTTGCCGCCATCGTAACCTTGCTTGCCGCTGTGGTTATTGTGATCTATGTCATTTTGTATATTTTTTTCCCAGCTCCGCGCGGCTTTCTTACGCTTTTTGTCGGTATGCTTTTTTTGGGAGCAGTACAGCTTTTATCCATATCGGTGATTGCAGAGTATTTGGCGAAGATATTTGAAGAGGTAAAACATCGTCCCATTGGCACTATACAAGAAATTATCAATGACTATAAAACAGCGGGGAAGCATTAGTAAGGATGAAATTGCCGCTGGCTACGATCGGATTGCGGAAAAAGTTTTTGTTTCACCATGGTTTTATGACGAAGTGCTCGATGTGGTGAGGGAATGGCGCGGCGATGTTCTAGAGATTGGCGTTGGCCAGGGCGTGGTGCTTAAAAATATTGGCTCGCGCGGCGGGAGAAACATTACTTCATTGACCGGGGTTGATGTATCAGAACGGCTGATGGAGATGGCGCGAAAGAATGTTCCCGAAGCAAAAATTATAAAAGGTGATGCCGAGGCATTGCCGTTTCAAGATCAATCATTCGACATCGTGGTGATGGTTGATGTGTTTCAGTACCTTTTGGATTTCGGGAAAGCATTGGGCGAGGTGCATCGCGTGCTTCGTCCTGAAGGGAAATTACTGATTACCGTACCAAATAGAAAGTGGATTTTGTTTAAGTCATATATAAAAGCTCGTAAAAATATTCAGCCGGTGGAAGATCATTTTTTTGATTATCGAGAGATAACACAGCTTCTTAAAGAAAATAAATTTTCTATTTTGCGGTATCGGGGCGCTGACGCATTGCGTTTCTATGGAAAGCGGCATCGGTTTGAACGATTAGTCGCCACACTTTTTCCGTTTTTGAACCGATACATGAAGAAATTAGTATTCTATTGCGCAATCGCAAATCACTGGTAAACCTTATGAATGAACTTCCTTTTAAAGCAAAGCTTTCTGAAATCGAGATACAAGATCTCGTGAAACTTTTAGAAAAGGTGCATATTCCCGCGCCGTATCCCGTGTTTTTGGCTTTTTGCAAAGCCGTGCCTTTGGTTGCGATAGATATTGCGGTGATGCCCGATCCTGATCATATCTTGCTTACCTATCGGAAAGACGAGTTTTATGACAATTGGCATATCCCCGGCAGTATCCTGTGGTACGGAGAAGATCCTTTGAAAGCTTTACATCGCGTTGCAGAGAAGGAACTGGGCGCGCGCGTAGCGCATGCAGAATTTTTGCATTATTTTAACGAGTTTACTCCGCGGGAACAATCTCTCATGCTTTTGTTTAAAGTTGCACTTAAGGAGGAACCAAAGCAGGGGACATATTTCCCGCTCAATGAACTTCCGTCGTCTTTAATGAAAGAGGAGTGGGGCGAAATTAATTTTTTGAAATCATTACGTGAGAAAAAGAACGAGAACGAGAAATAGATAAAGATAATATGAAAGTACCACTATTCCGTCCGCGACTCGGCAAAGAGGAATTAAAAAATCTTGCAGAAGTTTTTGAGACGGGTTGGGTTGGGGCTGGTCCCAAAACGCAAGAGCTCGAGCGTTTGTTTGCCGAAGATATGGGCATGAAGTACGCGGTTGGGGTAACTTCCTGCACCGCGGCGCTTCATATTGCGGTTCAGGCGCTTAGTATTGGCGAGGGAGATGAAGTGATTGTGCCGGCAACCACGGTGGTTTCAACGCCGTGGGCGGTTCTTTATAATCGCGCCACAGTGGTATTCGTTGACGTTGAAGAAGATACGCTCTGCATTGATCCTAAAGAAATCGAAAAAAAGATTACGAAGCGGACTAAAGCCATTATTCCAGTTCACCTTGGGGGTCATAGCGCGAATATGGATGCGATTATGAAGATTGCGCGCAAGCACAAAATCTTTGTGATTGAGGACTGTGCAAATGCCCAAGGCGCTTCGTATAAGGGGAAACGCGTCGGTTCATTTGGAGATATTGCCTGTTTTAGTTTTGAAGCAAAAAAGAATATGACGACCGGCGACGGGGGAATGATTGTGACGAACGATGCGAAACTGGCTGAAAAGTTAAAAGCATTACGATGGTATGGATCGGCAAGCGACACATGGAAACGATTTGCAGGAAACAACAAATACAGCTGGCGATACGATGTCTCCGAACTTGGCTGGAAATACAACATGAATGACATTATGGCTGCGATCGGACTTGCTCAATTTAAAAAACTTCCGGCAGTTTTGAAGAAAAAAGATGAAATTCGTGCGAGATACAATAAAGCATTAAAGGGCATTCCATGGCTTGAGACGCCGAAAGACCGTCTGTACACAAAGAGCGGCTGGTGGCTCTATGTGGTGCGTATAAAAAATGGTTTACGAGATGAATTTATTAATTATCTTGCTGAACAGGGGATCACAACGAATGTGTTTACGCCTCCGGTATATGAACACTCATATTTCAAAAAAGCAGGTATTAAGGCTTATTGCCCGGTTGCCGAGCGCGTTGCAAAAGAGATTGTGTCTTTGCCGCTTTTTGGATCGCTTACGAACGAGCAATTTAATTATGTGGTGAAAGTGATTAAATCGTTTCGCGCTTGACAGAGGACTTAGCTTAATATATAGTATCGCTACTCTGTAGTTGTCATACTAAAGACGTTTGCTCAAGATGATTTGAGCCAACATGAGTCCTTTGATATACCGCGAAAACAAGGAGGAAAAGATGGGCGCGATTCAGGTTGATGGGTTCACTCCGATACCTTCGAAGGTTACAGAGTTGATGGAAGCGCTTCGTTCCGAGAATGTTGCCTTTGCAAAAGGTCAGATGAATGTGGAGGGCAGAACATTTTTCCGCAAACATTGTGGAGAACGGATGTACAAAGTAGTTGTCGTTGATGAAGCGGTGACAATAATGTTGAAGTATCGTGTATGTGGCATTTGTGGGGGAAATGTGCTGAGTAGCTCTTCTGAAGCGTTTATTTGAGTCTAGATCAACCTAAAGTAAGAACAGGTGATGACGGAGTTTCGACGATAGATATCGTCGAAACTCTTTTAATTTCATAAGACCTTTTTGAAACCAGTTTGATTTGAGGCTAGTTATGATATAAAAGGCGGCAAAAGTGCCGCTCTTGCATTTCTCGAGTTACCTCTTATACTTAATAACTTATCAATCTAAGACTTGAAGCACGGCATTATGGAAACGAAAGATAAAGACGCAAATCCAGGAAAAAAAGCGCATTACGGAGTTTACAATAAGCATAAAAAGTTTGTTGCCGGCAAGGACAAGGTATATTACGCGCAGGCGGTGTATGGCGATGAAGAGATTCAAGCAGTGATGAAGTGCCTTGAAGAGGGCTGGCTTGGCATGGGGAAATACGTCCAAGAGTTTGAACAGAAAGTGGCAGAAGTGCTTGGGAAAAAGCATGGCGTGGTAGTGAACTCCGGCTCAACCGCAAATTATCTCGCGTTTAAAGTCATGAACCTTCCCGAAGGGAGTGAGGTGATCACGCCGGCATGCACGTTTCCCACAACGTTGAGCCCGATTCTTCTCCATCATCTTATTCCGGTTCTTGCTGATTCGGAATTGGGTACGTACAATCTTGATCTTTCAAAACTTGAATCAATGCTATCGCCAAAAACAAAGGCAATTATTGTGCCGCATACGCTGGGTAATTTAAATGATGTCGCGACACTCTCTGTATTCGCAAAAAAGCACAATCTCTATCTCATTGACGACAGTTGCGATACGCTCGGAGGAAAATTTTTAGGTCAACCAACCGGAACGTTCACCGATATGACGACCGCGAGCTTTTATGCGTCCCACCACATCACGGCGGCAGGCGGCGGAGGCATTTTGGCGGTTTCAAATCCAGAGCTTGCAAACCATGCCTATGCGTTCCGCGAATGGGGCAGGGCATCGCAAAATGACAACAGCGAAGCGCTCGAAGACCGGTTCACCGACGAACACACCGGCATCCACTACGACAAGAAGTATACCTACACGCACATCGGCCACAACCTGAAGCCGGTAGAAATTATGTTTGCGTTTGGCCTTGAGCAATTAAAAAAACTCCCTGCGGTTGTAGAGATGCGCAAGGCGAATTTTGATGAGCTACGGAATTTTTTCAAGCAATATGAGCAGTATTTCATTCTTCCGAAAGAGCATTCTAACGCGAAAGTGAGTTGGCTTGCGTTTCCGCTTACGATTCGCGATGGGGCGCCGTTCAAACGATTTGAGCTCATCAAGTTTCTTGAAGATCGGCATATACAGACGCGCCTTCTTTTCGCAGGGAATATTCTCCGGCATCCGGGCTACAAACATATGCCGCACCGCGTGGTGGGAACGCTT
>JBGPMO010000030.1:0-8234 GCA_041487075.1 Minisyncoccia bacterium | reverse complement strand
TGGGCACGGATTGTAAGTATTGCCGATGCATTCAATGCTATACCTTCAAACTCCGGTGGCTGGGAAGGATGGATTAAACTTGCTGGCACGGGCTATGGCGTGCAAATTGGCGGAACTGGTCAGCTTTCCGGCTATGCCTGGTCTAATGAATTAGGGTGGATTGATTTTTCGCGTGCCGCAATCCAGATTCCGCCGCCTCCACCCCCGCCGCCTCCACCGCCCCTTCCTCCGCCACCGCCTCCGCCGCCTCCCCCAATAGGAGTGCTTACGATTGATTGTTCAGGAATCCAAGACAGCAGTAATCCACTCATTATCAGATGGACTGCGGATATCCTTAGTTATACCGCGCCTCCTTCCTTTATCTACGACTGGGATTTTAGCGCAAACAGTGATGCTACTCCTCAAAATCCACCGCCGACTCTTCCCTCTACTAATTTGTCCAGTAATACCTCGGCTACCTACACTACCACCGGCACAAAAACCGGACAGATCTCCGTCACTGAAACGGGAACTGGCCAAGTAACCACTGCCACGTGTTCTGCGGCCGCAGGCAGAAGAGGCATCCTCCACGAAATTCTTCCGTTCTTCTAACTGCGTTACGTAACGGTTGCCATAAAAAAATCCCGCCTGAACGCGGGTCTTTTATTCTTCGCGAGAACCAGTAATGCGTTTGGTAAATATGCGCTTTAAAAAAAGTTCGCCGCCGATAAAAATGACGGCAAGAATGCCAAAGACATATTCAACCCGGCGCAGCACCCGCCGCGGCCCGATAAGGGCAATCGCGAGGCGCAAGCTATGCCCGAGAGAGGTGAGTACAAGAAGCCATACGCTATTCGAAAGCACATGCAGTTTTAAAAATCTTTTTATATCCATCCGGTGCCACCCCGCAAGAAACGGGGTCAGCCGTGAGACAAAATAAATATAGCGGGAGAAAAAAACAACACGCTCATAGCGGCCAATAAAATTTTCATCAAGCCACACATGATACGGTTCAAAACGCCGATAGATCCAATTGCCGAATCTGGTCTCTTGTGAGGCGCGGCCAAAACAGTACCACAGAACGTCACTCGCAAAAACTCCTACCAAAGAAATGCCGGCGAGAAAAAACCAGTTCACATAGCCTTCGGCGGCAAAAAGAGATCCGATAAGAAAGGTGATGTCGGGCTCGATAAACATGCCCAAAAAAATCACGAGATAGCTTATCGCCTGATGCCCCCGAACTACCATTTCCCAAAAATGCATAGATAGGTGAAAGAAGTGAAAAGCCGCGCTATCGCGCGACTCTGGAATGACTTCATATAACCGTTAACCGTGCGTATTCTCTGCTAGAATAGCATTTCTCTGCTACCGATTCAATGCAACGAAAATACTGTTGCCCTGCATACTGCGTGGCACTGCATTTTTTTAGTTTCACTGCGTTTCAAAAACATGAGTGGGTGCCCGATGGGAATCGAACCCACGTGACCACTGCCACAGAGTGGCGTTCTACCATTGAACTACGGGCACCATTTTGCTTTCGAGCGATTTTACTATACTCCGAAGATTAAAAAAAGTGAAGTTAAACAGCTTCGTTATCTTTAAAATAATTCGTCAGCTGTTTTTTAATAAATCTATGCCCCGACCCGCTCTTTAAAAATTTCTCCCTCCCTGCCTTTATGATGGGTTGCAATCCTTGTTTGCAAGTCTTCACTGTACCCAATATATAGATTGTTATCCTTGAAGCTTTTCAAAACATAGACGTAATACATAGATGGTGGCTCGTAAAATAAAATTGCTCTACCAATTTTATCACGAGCCTACCCCGTGATACCAAAAGGCGCCCACGTGGGGTGCTTTTTGGTATTTTACGGGGTGCCGCGGGGGTGAATCGAACACCCAACCAATCGCTCTTCAGGCGAATGCTCTGCCATTGAGCTACCGCGGCATTGAAAAAGAGTAAGTAACAGTGTAACGGAGTTCGGGTTTCTCTTCAATACAAACTTTTAAGACTGATTTCACTAGCCTTTCTATACAGAGGCTAAAACTAAAGCATATAATATATGATAAAGTCAATTTTCTCCTACTCCACAATACTTATCCACATAGCAGTTGCCGAATGAGAGGAGTACAATTGAACCTACAAAGGTACTCTCTATTATTAATCTAATTTCATCACCCACTCATGTCTCGCACTAAGGTGCTCGCTAGCCGAAGAGAAAAAATTTCCGTCGAGAACATTTCAAACCGCACCGGCACAAAACTTTCTCGCGTCTTTACGAAGGCAAGCGTGCATCCCTTTGATGAAATGAAGTGGGTGAAACGAGATGCGATCATCGAAAGCGGGACTAAAAAAGTTTTTGAACAGCGCCACGTAGAATTTCCGGCGTTTTGGTCAGGCAATGCAATAAATATCACGGTTTCGAAATATTTCCGCGGAAAACTTGGCTCACCGGAGCGAGAACAGAGCCTCCGAGAAATGATCGAGCGCGTCGCAAAGAATATTCGGAAGTGGGGAGAGAAGTTTGGTTACTTTGGAAGCCCTTCACAGGCACAAATTTTTGAGGATGAGCTTACGCACCTCCTCGTCCATCAAAAAGCTTCATTCAATTCTCCGGTTTGGTTCAATGTGGGGACCACGGAGACCCCACAATGCTCTGCCTGTTTCATTCTCGCCGCTGAAGACAATATGAAATCGATCCTTGAGTGGATTTCGAACGAAGGCATGATTTTTAAAGGCGGGTCTGGTGCTGGCATCAACCTCTCGCGACTCCGTTCAAAGCGTGAGTCACTATCAAAAGGAGGTAAGGCATCCGGACCGGTTTCCTTCATGCGCGGCGCAGACTCAGTTGCGGGCATGATTAAATCCGGCGGCACCACACGACGTGCGGCGAAAATGGTAGTCCTCGATATTGACCACCCAGACATTTTAGAATTCATCCGTTGCAAAGCGGAGGAAGAAAAAAAGGTGCACGCACTCCGCGCCGGCGGATTCGATATGTCAGACTTGAATAATGACGCATGGACTTCAGTTCAATTTCAAAATGCCAACAACTCCGTACGCATTACCGATGATTTTATGAAAGCGGTGGAGGCGGACGGTGAATGGCAAACGACATTGCGAACCACGGGGGAGGTTGCTGATACTCTTCGTGCGCGCGATCTGCTTCTTGAAATCGCCGAGGCCGCATGGGAGTGCGGTGACCCGGGCGTGCAATTTGATACCACGATCAACGATTGGCACACCTGCCCGGCCTCCGGCCGCATCAATGCCTCGAACCCTTGTGCGGAATACATGCATCTCGATAACTCCGCCTGTAACCTTGCCTCCATTAACCTGCTCAAATTTCTCCGTGAGGATGGGACATTCGCCGTACGAGAATTCAAGCAAGCGGTTGATATCTTTATCCTTGCGCAAGATATTATTGTGGAAGGATCAAGTTATCCCACGGAAAAAATAACGGAAAATGCCCGCAATTTCCGGGAATTGGGCCTGGGATACGCCAATTTAGGCGCACTGCTTATGACGAAAGGTCTGCCCTATGATTCAGAAGAAGGGCGTGCGTGGGCTGGCGCCATCTCCTCCGTCCTTGCGGGCGAGGCATACCGGTACTCCGGTGAAATGGCGCGCGTGAAAGGCACGTTCGCCGGATTTAAAGTGAACCGGAAGCCCATGCTCCGCGTTATTGCAAAACATCGGAGAGCTGCGCAGGCAATCAAAAAAGAATACCTTGACGATCCCGATCTCGCGAGTGCCGCGGAGGCAGTATGGGACGAAGCGCTCGCTATAGGAGAAGAGCAGGGGTTCCGCAACTCGCAGGTCACGGTCATTGCGCCGACCGGCACCATTGCTTTGAAAATGGATTGTGACACCACCGGTATCGAGCCTGATTTCTCGCTCGTGAAAATGAAACAACTCGTGGGCGGCGGTTGGATGACGATTGTAAACCAAGGTGTTTCGAGAGCGCTCCGAAAATTAAATTACCGCGAACACGAAGTAGATAGTATTACTACCTGGATTAAAGAAACGGGAACGATAGAAGGCGCACCCGGCTTCAAAGAAGAACATCTCGCCATTTTTGATTGTGCAGTAAAACCAGGAAAAGGCACGCGCGCTATTCACTGGCAGGGTCACGTGAAACTTGTCGCCGCAGTACAACCTTTCATCTCGGGGGCAATTTCGAAAACCTTCAACATGTCGAGTGAGGTCACTAAAGAAGAAATCGCAGACGCCTACACCATGGCATGGAAACTCGGCATCAAAGCATTTGCCGTGTACCGTGATGGATCAAAAGCATCACAGCCGCTCCAAACCGCCGGGAGCGGGACAAAAGAGAAGGTGGTAGGGGCCGGAATCTCGCGGAGAAAACTTCCCGCAACCAGAAGCTCTGAAACCCATAAATTCTCGATCGCTGGGCATGAAGGCTATCTTACCCATAGTATATTTGAAACGGGAGAGCCGGCAGAAATTTTCATCCGCATCGCAAAGCAGGGAAGCACGCTCTCGGGGCTTCTCGATTCATTCGCCATCTCGGTCTCTATGGCACTGCAGTATGGCGTGCCTATGAAAGAACTCTGCCATAAATACATCCACAGCCGATTTGAGCCATCGGGGTTTACCAAAAACCCGGACATCCAAGTTGCCACGAGCATCTTGGACTACATCTTCCGCTATTTGGGGCTTCGCTTCCTCTCTGACGATGAGCTTGAAGAATTCGGTATGGCACGCGCTCATAGAGAAGGAGAGGTGTCGGGAGCCACCGAGGTCAAGCTCGTAACCGCGATCCCCGCACCAAAAAGACTAGGCAATTTTGTGACTGCTGAAACCGTATGCAAACACTGCGGAGGCATGATGGTCCGCACCGGCAACTGCACCACGTGCCTCCAGTGCGGAACTTCGAATGGGGGATGCTCGTGAATTAACTTACCATTCAAGGCTTAAAGCTAAAACCCGCTCATCAAGCGGGTTTTAGAGTGTGCCCCCGGAGGGAATCGAACCCCCATTAGCGGGATAGAAGCCCGCCGTCCTATCCGTTGAACGACGAGGGCCTGGTCGGGGTGCCGGGAATCGAACCCGGTCTACGTGCTCCCAAAGCACGCGTACTGCCAGTATACGACACCCCGCTACTTACGCTTAGGCTACTACGAATAAGCTCATTTGCTTTCCAAGATAGATAGTAACGACTAAAAGGCAATTAGTAAAATAAACCAATGCTTCATTACTATCATTAAAACAGCTTATCAAATTCCGCGAGTGATTCAGTAAATCTGCCGTTTGAATCATTGATAGCAGATGCTTCTTCATTGATTTTTGAAACAAGCTCATGCACTTTGTTGTCAACATCTTTAGCACGATGTTGGAATTTTGCATCAAGTACCTGGAATAGCTGCCCAAAATAGTCTTGATAGCGGAGCAACCGTGAGACAAGCGCAACCTCGGAACTGACCGCCTCGGTCGCGAGTATCCGGGCTTCTGATGGCTTAATGTTATCAAGTAAACGCGCCATGCGCTCAAGTTCAGAAGAAAGCTGGATAGCTTCGTCTTGGATCCGCCGATTTTGAATAACAGCCTCGGCAACCGAGGAAAGCGCTTGAGTCGAATTGCCTCTGCGGTCGAATTCGGCAATACGATCGAGGTTCGCAAGCGAAGCATCCGAGAGTGTAACAATCTGCCGCGCAAGTTCCGCGCCTTGGATGCGCGCCTCGGAAAACTCCGCAGGCACATTTTTAGCAGGGATAAATAACGACGTAAAAAAAGAGGCGGCAACATAAATTCCTGCACCAATCAGAGAAGACGTTATCACCATTTTGAATCGCCCGCTCATTGCAAAATAGTATAGAAAAAAGTACGATAAAAATCAATTGTCGCGGGTATCGTATAATGGCATTACCTTAGCCCTGCCTGCCCGCAGGTAAGTTTCCAAGACTCATTCAAAAAATATTTTGCGGGATTAGTATAATGGCAGTACGGGACCCTTCCAAGGTCCAGGCGCCGGTTCGATTCCGGTATCCCGCTCTTAACAATGTTCAATAAAAACATCCTGTTCCCGCACGCAGAATATTTCGACATTTTAGGCGCTCCGGTTTTTCTCTTTATTGCAGGGCTTTCTTTTTATATGTTTGTGAATGGCGCGCCGCCAAGACACGGATGGCTCCTACTCCTTTTGGCCATAGGTGTAATCGGCTTTTTCGTAGATAGCCTGATTGTCTATTTCAACTTCCTTCGTGGAAGGAAGTTACGCAGATCCACGCACGCGCACAAACCTTCTCGGGCCAACTTGAAGCACGATACCACGGCCAAGTAAAATGATTTCGTTCGGATCGCTCTTCTTTTCGTCATTCACCCGCACCCCACCCTGCTCCACCAAGCGGCGGGCTTCGCTTTTTGAAGGCGCAAGCTTCGCTTCAAAAAGAAGTTCGGTTAGATTCATTGATGTGGCGCCTATGATTATCTCCGGCATTGCTTCTGGTTTTTGATCTCCAGAAAAAACAGCTATGAATGCTTTCCGCGCCTTGCGTGCGGCAACGCCAGTGGTCACAGCGGCCACTATCGCCTCTGCAACCTTTAGTTTTGCGTCACGCGGTTTTGTTGCGGCAAGAGACTGTAATGCCAGCACATCGTCTAAGGAGAGCGTGGTGCAATATTCGGCGAGAGGCGCAATCGCGCCGTCTCCCATCGCCATAATCTTCCCAAACATTTCTCCTGGCGCATCATCAAGGTTTATGAGTGGGACGCCTTCGGTTTTCCCAAGTTTTTTTCCGGTTCCGGGGTCTACTAAAAGCTTTGCGGCAAGCACAAACTTTTCCTTGGCCTTTATACTACGCAAGAGATCACGCCCCATGAGCATGTTAAACGTCTGGTCGTTCCCGCCAATTTCTACATCAACATCAAGTGCCACCGAGTCGTACCCCTGAAGCAGGGGATACAAAAATTCATGCAGCCCAATCGGTTTCCCGGATCGCATCCGTTCCTCGAACATATCGCGCTCCATCATCTGCTGAACCGTGAAATATTGGGCAAGCCTCACCACATCTTCCAGATTCATCTTCGCAAGCCATTTTGAATTGAATGCTACACGTGCCTTATTCTCGGCAGAAAATTTAATAATACGCGATGCCTGTTTTTTGAAGGTGGTAAAATTCGCTTTCACCTCGTGGGCGGAGAGCGGTTTCCGCGCGGCAAGCTTATCTGTCGGATCGCCGATGCGCGCAGTGAAATCACCAATCAAAAAAATAATCTCATGACCAAGATCCTGGAGGCGGCGGAGGATAAAGAGGGGGATAGCATGCCCGAGGTGCAAATGAGGGCTCGTCGGATCCACGCCGTAGTAAATGCGAAGTCGGCGGCCAGAAGAAAGTTCTTTTTGGAATGCTTCGCTTGAGGGATAAATCTTTTCCACTGCGCGAGTAATCGCTTCGTGGATAAGATTCTGATCAGTGAGTATCGGCATATCGATCATTTTATCTGAAACACAAAAAAGAAGCGAGCATCTGCCCGCTTCCCTCGTCCTTGCCGCTTGTCGCCTTTTCCTTGTCGCTACCGCTTATTTTTAATCACTTCATCAAGCAGCCCGTAATCCTTTGCTTCGGCTGATGTAAGGTAAAAATCGCGGTCCGTATCTTTTTCAATCTTCCCAAGCGGCTGGCCAGTATGCTTTGCAAGCACCTGATTTAATCGATCCTTAATCTTAATAATATGGCGCGCGGTGATTTCCACCTCAATTGCCTGGCCCTCCGCTCCACCCATCACCTGGTGCAGCAGGATTTCGGAATTAGGGAGTGCAAGGCGTTTGCCCTTGGCGCCGGAAGCCAAGAGCACGGCGCCCATCGAAGCCGCCATACCAACGCAGATGGTTGAAACATCGGGCTTTACGTACTGCATAGCATCATAGATGGCAAGCCCTGCAGTCACTGATCCGCCCGGAGTATTCAAATAAATTCTGATGTCTTTTTTGGGATCCTCGTGCTCAAGAAATAAAAGCTGTGCGATGACAAGATTTGCCATCGTGTCGCTAATCGGGCCGCCCAAAAAGATAATCCGTTCCTTTAAGAGGCGTGAATAAATATCGTACGCACGCTCGCCCCGATTCGTCTGTTCGACGACCATGGGGATGAGCGTTGTCGCGCGTGGCGCGGTCTCGTCGGAATGTCGCATGCCTGATGGTCGGGTGCGCTGAGGACCTGGTCCGAAGATCAGCCGTTCCCTGCGGCCTTCGTTTGGACCCGGGTGTTCCGGTGCAGAAACTCCAGAGCCTTGT
>JBGPMO010000029.1:0-8346 GCA_041487075.1 Minisyncoccia bacterium | reverse complement strand
TTGCCGTATTCTTTCCTTTTTCTGGGTTTCTTTATTATCAAATATTTCATCAAGAGAAACATGTTCCGGGGATCTTGATCCTCCGGAATAGCTTATTTCTTTAGTAAGCCCCTGAATCTCTTTAAGTAAAATGTCGGCGTTTATTGGCTCAATTTCGTATATTTCTCTGCCAAATAACACCAAAGATTCTGCGGCAGAGAGCGCTCTGCGCCCCATTTCATAATTCTCCATAGGAACCGCCTCAAGAATGCTAAATGCAAGATGTTCAAGGCTTTTCCTGAACTCATCTCGCCTTACGTATACCGAGACTTTAAGAAGCGCGAGTGCTATGGCACGTGCTTTTTGATTTATTATCATCAGGAGCAATAGTAGGGGTTTGCCGTACTCGATGTCAATCCTTTAATTAAATACTCCAGTTCGTTGCCGTAAAGATCAAAAGAACGAGAAGCGTAAGTACCGTGAGATTTATTAATGCGGCACGTGTTCCAATAGTGCCGCTTTGTTCACGTCGAATAATAAGATCGGTTGCCGCGGCAGTTGCAAGAAATGTCATACCAGCACCGCTCACGGAAGAAAGCGGCAATAAACTTGCCGCCCACATCGTTTCTACGGCAATCATTGCCGCAACCGCGGCACCGAGTTTTGCAATCTTATTTTTTTCTTTGTGCAATTGGCTGGCAATAAGATATTCATGAAAACTGAAGAAAACGGCGCAAAAGACGAACATTGCCCGAAGAAAGAATTGGGACGCTCCACCCCTCGGGAAAACGAGGAGGGTAAAAAAATAATTGTTCGCGAGAAAAAACAAAAGGTGTGAGCGCGCGCGGTGTACAAATAAAAGATTTTTGAGACCAAGGAGGATGAAAAAGAAAAAAGCATTAATAAGCGCAAGAACAGGAAATGGGGCAACGGCGCGAAATGAGACGCCGGAGGTGATTGCGACGGCAATAAAAATAATAAAGGAAGCGAGATATTTCTTGCTTCCCAAAAGGGGCACAAAATAGAGAAGGCTCGCGCCGACAATAAAAACAAAGACCGGGACTATCGCAAAGCCGCCGGTCCATGCAAATCCGAAAAACCCAGCGAATAGCGCCGCCTTAAGTGCCAACGCTAATCGCTGATCCTTGAAGAGTGATTTTAATTCTGTCGCCATCTTTGATTTTGCCTTTGATAATCTTATCCGCGAGTTGATCGAGAATCACCTTCTGAATGAGCCGCTTAATGGGACGTGCGCCGAAATCAGGATCAAATCCACGCTCGGCAATATACCGTTTCGCTGCCGCCTCGACCGCCGCTCGCATACCGCGGGTCTCAAGCTTTTTCTTTAATAATTCTAACTGGAGATCAACGATTTTTTCAATGTCGGCTCTGCGGAGCGCATTAAACACAATGACTTCATCAATGCGGTTCAAAAACTCGGGCTTGAACCGATCCTTCAATGCCACGTTGACCTTTGTCCTGAAATTTTCTTCAGCTTCTTCCACATCTTCGGCAGGGCTCCCGCTCGCAAAGCCAAGATGCGAAAGTTCACGGAAATAATGACTTCCCACATTTGAAGTCATAATAATAATTGAGTTTCGGAAATTGACGGTCTTCCCTTTTGCGTCGGTCAGGCGCCCATTATCCAGAATCTGAAGCAGAATATTAAAAACCTCGGGGTGCGCTTTCTCGATTTCATCAAATAAAATCAAGCTATAGGGCCGATGGCGAACCGCCTCAGTCAACTGTCCTCCGTCTTCAAACCCGACATACCCGGGCGGCGAACCAATAAGCCGAGAGACAGCGTGTTTTTCCATATACTCGGACATATCAATCCGAATCAAGGCTTTTTCATCGTTGAACATAAACTCCGCGAGCGCCCGCGCAAGCTCGGTCTTACCAACGCCTGTCGGCCCTAAAAACATAAATGAGCCTAAGGGACGATGTTCATCAGAGAGCCCGGATCTGGCTCGCCGAAGCGCATTTGCAACCGCGCCAATTGACTGCCCCTGGCCGATGACTCGGCCTCCTAACACCTCCTCGATGCGCGAAAGCTTCCCGCTCTCCGACTCCAACATGCGCGTCATAGGAATACCAGTCCAGCGGGCAACGACAGCTGCAATATCCTCCTCATCAACCATTTCTTTAATAAAGGACGATCCCGATCCCGCACCTTTCTTTCGTCCTTTTTTGGGAACACCATGTTTGCGCTCAAAAGCCTGATATTCTTTTTCAGCTTGCGGAAGTTCTCCATAGAGAATCTGGGCTACTTTCTCGAGATTTCCTCCGCGCTCGGCGAGTTCCGCTTCGCGCCGAAAATCATCGATCCGGCGCCGAAGATTATGCAAATTCTCAAACACCAGCTTCTCTGCATGCCAATGTGCCGAGAGTTCATCATTCTTTTCTTTCAAAATGCCTAGTTCGCGGTCAATTTCCTTCAAGCGATTTTTACTCCCTTCAGAAGAATCTTTTGCGATTGCGGAACGCTCAATTTCGAGGCGGGTAATCTCTTCACGCAAACGGGAAATTTCTGCAGGAATGCTCTCAGACTCAAGCCGGCGAGCCGCAGCTGCCTCATCAATCAAATCCACTGCCTTATCAGGCAAAAATCGATCGGTGATATAGCGGGCAGAAAGATTGACTGCAGTCACAATGGCTTCGTCGGCAATGCGAAGCCCATGATGGATTTCATATTTTTCCTTCAAGCCGCGGAGGATCGCAACCGCATCCTCAATCGTCGGCTCTTCCACCATAATCGGCTGGAAACGCCGCTCAAGAGCCGGATCCTTTTCAATATGCCGTTGATATTCACGCGTGGTGGTAGCCCCGATGGCATGCAATTCCCCTCGCGCAAGCGGCGGCTTTAACAAGTTCGAGGCGTCAACCGCCCCCTCGGCAGCTCCCGCCCCCACAATCATATGAATTTCATCGATAAACAGAATGAGGCGGCCAGCGGCATTCTGAATCTCGCGAATGAACGCCTTCAGCCGATCCTCAAACTCGCCGCGGAATTTAGTGCCGGCGATAAGAGACCCCAAATCAAGCATGATGATTTCTTTGTCCTTCAGGGGTTCAGGCACATCACCGGCGACAATCCGTTCAGCAAGCCCCTCCACAATTGCGGTCTTCCCAACGCCCGGCTCCCCAATCAAAACCGGATTATTCTTGGTGCGCCGCGAAAGCACTTGAATCACTCTCCGCAACTCGTTCTCGCGGCCAATCACCGGATCGAGTTTTCCTTCCCGCGCCCTATCCGTAAGGTTGATGGCATACTTTTCTAATACTTGAAACTTACTCTCCGGCGTTTCGTCGGTGATACGCGTTGAACCGCGAAGCTGTGCCAGCATCCGAAATGTCGCTTCGCGCCGCAACCCAAACTGTTCAAGCGTCGTTTGCGCTGCAGAAGAAATTTCGAGTAACGCAAGCAATAAATGCTCGCAGGAAATAAATTCATCTTTTTGAGAAAGCGCGATTTTCCCCGCGCGGTCTAACACCTGCATAAGCTCCTGTGAAAGATAGAGCTGACCGACATTCGAGGCCGCAAAGATTTTCGGAATCTTTTTTAATTCTTCATCAATCGTCTTATCAAGCGTTTCAAGATTAACCCCCGATTTCAAAAGCAGCGGCCGCACTAATGATTGATCATCTTTGAGAAGGGCTGAAAGGAGATGTAGTGCCCGGAATTCTCCGTGATTCTGGCTCGCGGCCAAATCCTGTGCCGCTTGAAGCGCTTCCTGGGCTTTAATCGTAAACTTGTGAAAATTGCGCATAGCCATATGAGAAATAACTTACGACTTATAACTAATAACTGACGACGTTATACATAAGATAGCCGATTAGCAGTCTCGAGTCAAGAGTGCTAACCACGTAAAGCTCGAGTCAGCGGCCCTCTCTCTCCGTCGGGACTTTACAGGGCCCCATTCGTCTCGATACATAGTTTAAAGTTCTTATCTCTATTCTCTATCTATAACCGCAGAGAATCAACTTTGGTGTCGCACGAAACTATTGCCGGATATCTTGCTTTTTCTCACGGAGAAAGGCTCTCCATTGCTCAAGGAATTCAAGAAAAAACTTGAGAGGGAGTTCGATCAAGGCATCGAGTAATAAGGCGACGAGCCGAATTTTTAAAAGCGTATCCGACAACGCTCGACCAAGCTCCACAATCGGGAACGTAAAAAATAAAAAGAAATCATGGAGAAGCCCTGGGGGCTTTTCTTCCACTAAAAGTTCCTTTGACCGTTCACGGATGCGGAGCCCTGCGTAGGAAATAAGCGAAACAAAGAAAATAAAGATTCCTTGAGAGAGCGGACTGAAATGAAGCTGGGTTAAGAAATAAATAATAACACCGAATGTGGCAGCCGCTCCCCCGGCATAAAGAAGCCCTACCACTCCGCGTATGAGGAGTGACCGCGACTCCTTGAGACGGATATGATACGGCCGAGGGTCACCGGCAAGGATTCGTTTGATTTCCTCAACCGATTTCTCCACGTCACGCCGTCTGGGCCGGCGGAATCCAAATAATACAATCACCATCATCAATATCGGCGGAATCGCAATATTGAAAAGTAAAGTTGATTCGGAAAACTGGCCCGTCAATCGATCAATCGGGAGCTCAACGGCAAAAGCAAGAAGTACTTTCGTAATAAAAATGGAAATAGTGCTGTAGATTGCCGCTCTCATCGCTTTGCGCTGTTCCTGCCGGAGACGTTCTCGATATTTCGTAAAAATAAGGGCCTCAAGCTCTTCACCCGAGGGGAGATCGCCGGAGACAAGAGCTCCCGACTTCGCGAGCTCCGAGAGGAGATCTCCTAAAATAAGATACGGCGCATCGAGCGCCTCGGCGGCGAAGTAAAAACGCCGGAGCGAGGAATGCGTAAAAGCACGGCGTATGCTTCGGTACCACCGGCCCATTTGAGAAGCGAATTGTTCGAGCTTTTCCCGATCGCGAAGCACGGTGAACGTGTCCCACCCGGGAAGATACTTCTTTAAGAGCTGATAGGTGATAACTGGTTCATCAAGTTTAAGCAGTGCCTGCCGAACCGCGATAAAGAGAAGATTCTCGCGTTCTTTTTCAGGAATCGATTGCACGCTTGAGACGCGCCGCTCGAGATCTTGCGTCATGAATTCGAGGAGCGCCTCCTCGCGAATCGGGGGATCAAGGAACGCCTCCACTTCAGATCCTGCAATCGTAAAAAGCCAATTCTCAAACACGCGCCGTTCACGGAGCGGACGGGATCGGGTCCGCTCTAATAAGAAAAGATATTTGCCGATAATGTTTCCGAGCCCCGCAACATTTGTTTCTGGAATCGCGGCGTTTGGGAAATAACCTCCCCGGACCAAATCTTTCACGAGGGTGTCCGCGATTTGCTGCTCGCCGTTTGCAATCAGCATAGATCGCCGAAGAATCCGGATAATCGCGGCTTTTCGAAGCAGATGCTCTTCGGTCCAGCCGACGATACCCCGTATCTTTTCATAGAACGCGGCGACTCGCGCAATCACGTGGTCAACTTGTACCCGCGGGATATCAGGATTCGGCGCCTCGGCGAAAGCCCATTCACGGTACGCCCCAATCAGTTTTTGGAGAGAAGGCATGCTCCTCTTATTATACCTTTCTTTCCGCAAGCGTCACGGAGATCATCAGTTCTTTGCCGCCCCGCAAAATAGTGAGCTTCACGGTGTCACCCGCCTGATATTGCTCAATCAGCGAAGAAAGGGATCGCCCCGCCGTAATCTTTTCACCATTCAACGCAAGAATAATATCCTCTGCCGCAAGACCAGCCTTCTCCGCAGGAGAACCGGCAATCACCGCAGGCCCTGCGTCATTCCCCCGAAGGATAACGCCCTCGGCCACCGAAAGCTTATCTCGCCTCATAAGGTCTTCGGTAATCAAGAGATACCGGACACCGAGAAATGGCACGGAGATTTTTCCGCTTCGCTCAACCGATTCAAGATCGCGCTTCACCTGATTCACCGGAATGGCAAAACCGATATTTTGGGCTCCTTCTGCAATCGCCGTGTTGATAGCAACTACTTCGCCGCGCAGATTCAAAAGCGGGCCCCCGGAATTCCCCGGATTAATCGCGGCATCAGTTTGGATAAGCCCCTCTAAATGTTCTGTGCCGAGCGTACCGCCGGCATCAATCGAACGAGCGAGGCCAGAGATAATGCCAGCTGAAACCGTATTCCTAAATTCCCCCAAGGCATTCCCGATCGCAATCGCCGTTTGTCCAAGTTTTACGGCATCAGAATTCCCAAAAATTACTATCGGTAAATCGTGCGACGCTTTGATTTTGATAATCGCAAGATCTTGCACGGGATCGCGCGCAACCACCTGTGCTTCAAGTTTCTCCCCATCATTCAATAAAACAGTGTAAGAAGCTTTTTCATCGGCAACCACATGCTTGTTCGTCACAATAAGGCCATTTTTCGAAACAATGAAGCCGGATCCGCCACCTACCTCTTGCCGTTTCGTGCCCTTCTGGCACGGCTGCTGAAATTCAAAAGGCCCGAAGAAATCGCGAAATTGCTGCGGCAAATTATTAAAGGGATCAACAGGGCAATTTTCAATCACGGGGAGATCCTTGCTAATGATAATCGAGATAACCGCGGGTGATGCTTGTTCTATGGCATGAACAATGGCCTGCTCATAATCTATTGTCGGCTTATAGAGCGGTACCACTGCTCTCTCGGACGACGTCGTCGTTGATGCACTTTGGAAAAGACTTCCAAAAAGATCATTGAAGATGCCTGCATGCGCATGCATGGCCGAGGTGAAGAACCCCGCCCCTGCTGAAACCATGATAGCAATGCTCACTATCGTTATAGTTTTCTTAGGATAGTATTTCATTGTCTTAAATTCTTAATGATTCCGAGGACCCTGTCAATTTCGCGTGAGGTCGTGGGCCGGCCAAGAGTAAAGCGGATGCTCTGCCGCTCATAATTTCCCGAGCGGCCAATGGCACGAAGGGTAGGAGAAGGCGCCGCACTCCGAGAAGAACACGCGGGTCCCGCTGAAGCTGACACGCCCGCACGATCAAGTTGTATCAGAAATTCTCCTGCGCGTACCCCGGGAAGACAGATATGCAGGTTATTGGGAAGGCGGCGAGAGGAAAGCGGAGGGCCATTCAAGGAGGCGCCGGGAACTATTTTTTTAAGCCCTGAAAAAAGACGAAGTGAGAGCGCGCTCACATAGGTATCTTCTTTTGCGCGGCGGCGGCTCGCCATCCGAACGGCTTCTCCAAACCCGACAATGGCTGGCACATTTTCTGTCCCCGACCTCAGCCCGGACTCCTGACCGCCGCCGGTCACGAGCGGAGCAACCGTTTCCTGATTTTTTAGGTAGAGTGCACCTATCCCTTTCGGACCGTAGATTTTATGAGCCGACAGAGTCATAAGATCTACCCCTAACAGGGAAACATCTGCAGGGAGAAAAGAAAATGCTTGGACTGCATCAGTGTGCAACAACGGATACGTCGTGCCGAAGGCATGAGGCATCCCTTTCTCCTTTCGCGTTCTGGCGCGTGCCCCTCTCTTTATTACTGCGGCAGGCGCTCTCATATTTCGCCGATTGCGGAAATCGCGTATGATACGCGAAACTTCTGCGATTGGCTGAATTGAGCCAATCTCATTGTGCGCATATATAATAGAAACAAGGATTGTTTGTTCGCTTAAGTTCGCCTTCAGTTTTTCGATATCAATGAATCCTTCAGAAGAAACAGGAAGGTAGAGCACCCGGACGCCATCGCTCTCAAGAGAGCGGGCAGTTTCAAGAATAGATTCGTGCTCGATTTGAGAAACAATAATTTGCGGCCGTCCTCTGCCACTCCGCCGCGCCACACGCACTGCTCCTCGGAGCGCCAGATTATTGGCCTCCGTTGCTGAACCCGTAAAAATAATTTGCTCATACGCGGCGCCAATCGCTTCCGCGATGCTCCTCCGGGCCCCAAAGACTGCCGCTGAAGCTTCCTGCCCAAATGAGTGGAGTGAGCCGGGATTTCCGAAACGAGTTCCAAAAAAAGGCTCCATGGCTGTTTTGACTTGTGTATCAAGCGGGGTGGTTGCCGCATAATCGAGATAGATTCGCTCCATAGGGTTGCTTTTGTTGTATAGTATAATGGTCTTGCAGGCAAGAAACATACTTTAAGAATAAGGAATTTTCTAGAAATGACTACGCGCTATTGGTACTGGATCTGGAAAACATTTCTCGGGCCTTCCCGTCTCCGGAGAAAATTCGTACGCACCTTTCTCATCAGCGGTCTTGTTCCGCTCGTTCTCATGGGCGGGGTGAGTTTCTATCTCGTCAATATCACGCACCGCTTCGACGTTTTAACGGTTGAAGACAACCTAGCGCTTCAAGTATCAAATGAG
>JBGPMO010000028.1:0-8570 GCA_041487075.1 Minisyncoccia bacterium | reverse complement strand
GACAATCGTTTCTTTGCCAGATCCTGTCTCGCCGATGAGTACGGCGTTCGGATTCTCCGGCTTTGCAAGGGCATCGACGAGATTCCCGTATTCGCGCGCATGCCCGACCATAAAGCCGACGGCGCCGGCACGGGCCGCGTCCGTCAAATCTTCGGAGAAACGGTTGAGAAACGGCGTTGGCCGCGCAGTCCACGCCCGGTTCATGAAACGGCGCCGTTTTTTAAACGACCTCCCGATAAATGAAGAAAGTCGTGTAGGAAATCCAATAGCCGAGAGGCGCCCGCCGAACCGGCTCCAGATTAATGCGTTTTCGAGATCATCATCGCCGATATTAAACAGCGTAAAAAGCTTTACGAGAGACGGATCTTTTGCATGAGCCACAGCCGCAAAGAGATCTTTTGGCTCAACCGCCTCGCTTTCAGCCGCGAGTGCTTGGTTGAAAGCCGCAACTACGAGAAACGATGCTTCTTGTTCGAGCTCATCCCGCCGGGGCGCGGGTCCGGTAGGCGCAAGAAATTGATCCAGTTTTGAACGAAAGTCGGGAAGCGGAACATCCATCCGGCGAAGGCCTTCTTGAATGCCGCGCCGGCTCATTAACATACGGAGAAGATTAACAGGAAAACTGCCGTCCCCCAAGCGCGAGCGGCCGAGTGCGGTCTCGAGAATGCGGTAACTGCGCGGCGTAACGTAGGCGGCAATATTGGCCCGCCCCGCGGGGAAAGCCTCACCTCGACTCGTAAGCGCTGCAAGATGCGCCAGCGACCGGTCTGACGCGCCAAAATGGAAAAGTCTTTCGCATAAAAAAAGGATGAGGAGGAACCCAATCGCCCGCAACTGAGGAAGATTTGAAAATGAAAGGATAAACGCAGCGGTAACCGTAAGGCCATATCCGGCGCTTGCGGCAACACGCACCAAGAGCCGGCCGGCGCCCGTCATAGCAAGCCGCGGATCGGAGAAAAAAAGTTCTGGAGCAGATTTCATATTTTTTAAAAGAATCCCTTCCAGAGGATAATGATGGGAATCGCCGCCCACGAAAGATAAAGAAAAAGTGCAGCTGCCACGATTGCGGCATATAACACCACTGCTCCAGCCAAACGCGACCCTCGAAAAAAAACGCCAAGCGTATGCCCGAGGGCGGTATGGTCTTGATAGAGCGGATCAAAAAAATGGCGAAGGTTCACCCGAAGCGCAAAGCTCTGGTCTAATGATCCCAAAATAAGCAGGGTCCGGTGGCTCACCGCAAAAAAACTCCCGATGTACCAATTGCGGAGAAACACGAAAATCCGATAAAAAAACCGCTGAACAACGTAGACTATGGAAAAACTCGTCACCTCATCATTATAAACGCTCTCGCGCTCTTCCGCGAACTAAAACAAACTCTTCTGCTCCTCGAACTTTTCTCGGTCGCCGTCCGAAAAGATTTTGACCTTCCCGTATGCGCCGTCATAGCCCGGCTCTATTTTTAAATTTCCCGCGCGCACCCGCTCGATCCCCTCCACCACCCCGGGCAACGTAACTGATGCGAGCTCTCGTGCCGGGACATTCAAAAGAATGTTAATCTCGGAAGTAAACGCTTTAATAAGTTTTTCGTATTCGGCTTTAACTCCTTTTGTTTTCGGGCCAATATCGAGCGTTTCCCCAATAATCGTATCGAGCTGGACTAAATTAATAAAAGGAACGCGAGCATCATGGTGAATCGCGCGCACCTCGCCTACTTTTATAATATCGGTCGGCACCGGCGGCCGATCCGCAAGCATGTCCACCCGATTCATAACGCCGACGGTCACGCGCTTCCCGCAATTCGTGCAAATACCCTTATGCGCCTTGGTTTCTTGTGGCGCCCAGGACACATTACAAAGCCGGTGGCCGTCATAATGATACTTCCCTTCTTCCGGAAAAAACTCGATGGTTGCTACGAACTTTTTTGGATCGCGCGTTTTTAGCGCATTGATAATGCCTTCGTACGAAAGATCCGTATCAAACATATTTGCTTCGCGGCCAATGCGCTCTAAACTGTGCGAATCGGAATTTGAAATAAACGCGATATGGTCAAGTTTTGAAAGCCGCCAGTTCATTGCCGGGTCTGATGAAAGCCCGGTTTCAATCGCAAAAATCTGTTGTGCGTACGGTCCAAAACATTCCTCGATGGTATCGAAGCCGGACATGGAACCAAATACGGAGAACCACGGGGTCCAGGCGTGCGCCGGCACAATCACGGCTTCGGGATTGGTGGTAAACACAATTTTCGCGAGCTCCTCGGAATCTAATCCCAAAATCGGCCTGCCATCGGATTTCAAATTGCCGATCCAAGAAAGTTGGGTATTTATTTTTTCTGCAGTCGCAATATCCGGCGCAAACACAAGGTTGTGAATACGTCGCGTCTTCCCGCCGCGACTGTAGATGCTTGAAATCTCAACCGTAAGCATGAACCGCGTCTCGGCCTCGGTTCCTTTCATCGTTTTCTTTTTATATGTCGGTTTTAATTTAAAAAGCCCTGGCTCTGCCGGCTCTAACTTCTCTTTGATTTCTTTAAACCACGCAGGGTGGGTAAAATCGCCGGTGCCCATCACTAAAATCCCTTTGTCATCCGCCCACCGGTTGAGCTCTTCCAAGGTCATATCGCGCGAAACCGCGCGGGAATATTTTGAATGAATATGAAAATCAGCGATAAAACGCATGGCTCAATTATAACACCCCGCACCAATTGGTACGGGGTGGGTTAGTCTCTCGCTTCTGCTTCTGCCGTGCTATCGCCTAACAGCTTAAAGCTCCAGCCGATAAAAACAACAGCAATAGCAATAGAGACAAGAAGGTCAAGGATCGTGAATCCGGTGATCGCGATCAAAATCCCAGTCACGATAACGGCAATACTCTGCCAGAGATCAGAGAGCACATGGAGGCTGATGCCTTTATGGGTCACGTGACGAGCCGTGCTCGATTCGAGAATACGATGCTGAAGCCAATTGAGGCCTGCACCGAGTGTTGCGGCACAAATGACGATCCAACTCGTCACGTGATGCGGCTCATGGAAGCGACTAATCGCCTCAAAGATAATGCCGAGTGCAACAATGAAGAGAAGTGTGGCGCTCACGTACCCGCCTCTACTCCGCCACTTATGAATCGATCCCCCGCGCCGCACCATCGCTTCGATGATAATGGCGACCGTAAGCGAAAGGAGGTCGCTGAAAACGTGGCCGGCATCCGAGAAAAGCGCCAAGCTCCCCGCGGAGAAGCCGCCTCGGATTTCGATCGCGAGAATCAGAAGAGAAATGCTGAAGACAAACCAGTATCGCTTCAAGTCGCAGGCACACGGTTCAAGCGGACTCCGGCAAGTCCGAAAATGCGGGCCCAAGATTCACCTCCTTTCTAGAATTGGTGAACGGAATCCTCCTTCGCTAAAGCTATGGAGGACACCCCTAAGGGGGTGAAAGTTGGAAAAGGACTAAAAACTAAACTGGTCTAGATTATAGAAAAATCTTAGAAAAAGTCAAGAAAAATTGGTGCGCCCGCGAGGAATTGAACCTCGATCTTATCCTTCGGAGGGATGCATTCTATCCGTTGAACTACGGGCGCAAATTTACGGCTTGATCCTAATATAGCCGTCACGCACAATTTTCTCAAGATAATCTCTGCGCTTCAAATTTTTTATTTTTCGCTCGACAATCCTTGCAAGCGCAAGCGTTTCGTATTCTTGCGTCAATACGAGTTCAAACCTTCCTATGTTCCGCGTCGTTTGGGTATGTCCAAGAGCATGCGCGCGTATTCGCTTTTTAACATCATCGGAGAGCCGATTTCTATAAAACTAGATCGTACGTCGGCTTTACCATACCAATAATGAGCCAAAGCATCAACCAAGTAGTAGAAACTCGATACATACTAACGCTCGCTTTTGCGAGCAATCGAGTTTTCACTACCCGGTCAATTCACCTCTTTGTTCGTGCTGTGACGCACACTAAGCATCATCCCTACTATCAACCAAAACATAATCTCCCCTTGGGGGATATCCCACACAAAGTGATCAATGAAGCCGAACAGTAAAAGACTAACTAATAACAAATAACTAATAACTAGGGGAAGGCGGTCAGCAGATTCCCAATGCTTGAGCCCGGAAATAACAAGGGTGCCGATAAACCATAAAAACGCCGCGAGTCCTAAGATGCCAATCTCTGAAGCCATTAAAAGATAAATATTATGAGTTGGCTGGTGGAGTAAAGATTTCGTAATGCCGAATTTTTGATAGAGCCCCTGCCCCACGGCATAGATCACTTCATTACCAATGCCAACGCCAAACGGATGGGTCTTTACAATTTCCCAGCCAATGCGGTTATAGATTAAGCGTTGAACAACCGACGGTTCGGTTGCCGAAATAGAAAAACGATGAGATATAAAAGGAAATAAAACAGTAACTAGTAACAAGGAACTAGTAACAAGGACTACAAATAATTTGAAAGCCTGGCGGCGGTATTGGGAAAGAAATAAGAAGTAAGAAATAAGAAATAGAGATATAAAAAGAGCAATCGCCCACGCCGTGCGGGAAAACGTAAGCGCCAAGCCCGCAAGCACTACAAACAGAGCAGGCCCTAAAAATATCGAGTGCCAAAAAATCGGCGCGTAGCGGCGAAAAAATTTTTTAGGAGATTCTCCCAGGCTCCACACCATACTCTCGCGTGCAACCGAGAACCAAAAATAATAGAGCGCGATAAGGCCCATTAAAAGAAACGCGGCAAGCACATTTGGATGCGGGAATGTGCCGTAGGCGCGAATCACCCGGCCTTCTTCCACCACCGCACGGGCGATACTTGGGTCAGCGAGCGTCAAATGCGGCTCGCCCAAACGCTGGAATCCCACGCTGCCCTGGGTTCGAAATTGAAGAATGCCAATAGACGATTCAAAAAGAGCGAGCACCACCATAAGCGCAAGCGCCCACTCAAAAACTTTGCGCCGCAAAAGGAGAACGCTTGCTGTAAGAGAAAAGCCAACCAAAATCGCAAGGCGAATAAATGCATAGAGCGCTAACGGTTTTGATTCAGCTAAAAAAAGAGAGAAAAAAGCGGAGAAGGCAAAAACCCCAAGCACCATTGCTTCACCTCGTCCTACTCTCGCTTTATAGTTCTCCCGGCGCAGTAAAAACCAGAATAAAAAACTCGAAATGAGAATGTCCAATCCATACAAAAATATTTCTCCCTGTGCGGATCCTGCCCCAGAAAAATTTCCGAGTAAGACGCGCGTGCCAAACGGAAGCGCTGCGACAATACTAAGAAGAAAAAAATCAAGAACATTCATATCTCTCGCTAGTAACGTGAAAAATAGCGGAGAGTTTCAGAGGCAAGCGTGGCGAGAAACACGAGAAAGAGTGATACGACGACTGCGGGACGCAGATATAAAAGTTTGCCTTTGTCAGGATGGCGCCGCACCGCACGAAGCCACATAACAATAAGAAAAATGCCTTCGAGGGCGAGGAAGGTGCCTCCAATAAAACTCACGAGGCTAAGAAAATTTTGGAATCCAATAAAATAAAGAAAAAGCGGTACCGTAAGCACGATGCATGACCGCATAAGGAACGGCAAGTGAAGATCAAATGCAAGAATATCATGCACATCAAGGCCAACCACGATATACGAGCTCACGATTGAAAGTAACCCCAAGATGCCGATAACCGTAATAACGAACGGGGAAACAGCGCCGATCAAGCCCGAAACCGCATCTTCTGAAACCGTAGGGGTAAGCCCTAAAATACCGATAACAAACGCAATATAAACCAACGCTGACAAAAGCGTCCCTGCCGTGATTGCGCGGCGGACATGGCGCGCCTCACTCTTTCGCTTTCGAAAATACTGAACCAAAGATGGAATCGCGACGAGCCCCGAGAGAGAAAAAAGAATGGGCCCGAGCGGCAAAAAACCCTGGTCAAACCGCGGCGTGAAATCAAGGAACGAAAAGTTCCCGTAATTACGGACGCCGAGCGCAAAAACGAAACCAATAATGGCGATGATGCCGACGGTGATAAAAAATTCGAGTATCGCCACGCGTTGAAGCTTTAAAAAAAGGCCTACTGACCCTATAAACCAGAAAAAGAACAGCCGCGCCATAAGGGTAATATCGGGAAATAATAATTGGGTAAAGCTCAAAGAAATGATGAGGTATACGGTCATCACAAACAGGGCTTGAATGAGCGCCAAGAGAATCGCTCCGAAAAATCCAGGCTGCCCAAAATAGACTTTCGCATATCCCACAAACCGGTGCTCGCCGGGCGTCCGAAGAATAAGATCGGCATAGATGAGGTGCAATGCAACATAGACTGCCGCGCCAAGCGCGAGATAAAAAATGCCGAGCGAAAGCCCGGCCGCGTGGAATACATAAGGAAGTGCAAATACTCCGGCACCGATAATGGTGCCGGCGAGGAGGCCAGATGGTATTAAAAAATGGGTGAACAGCTTCACGGGAGCGACTCTGCTACGCGGCAAGAAAAACCTCGTCGCCGTCACGCACTTTGTCTTTCACTTTCACGCCGACCTCTTTTCCTTTCGGAGCGGAAGCAATCTCCTTATGATCAAACTGCATAGAGGCGAGCACATCGGAAAAATCAGTGGTCGCACCGCGAAAATGCACGGCTGTCCCGGACTGCACTGATTTTGAGAATTTTATAATAGCAACACCGATACCGCCGTAATAATGAGTAACAATGCCGATGGGCTTCTCCGCCTTCTGCTTGGGTTTTGCCGACGAATTCTTAGTTGGCATAATGAAAAATCTTTTTTCCGACCTTTAATGAGCGTTTCCATTCTTTCCCTTCTCAATAGCGGAGATAAGTTTTGCGACCAGCCGTTTGGGGTCGCTCTCAAAAATAACTTTTCCGGGGCCCCGGTGCGCCTGTTTCACAATATTTTCGAGCATATCAGCTGCGCCGCCGGTACCCGTCAAAACGCCAATCGGTTTTTGATCTTCGAAGGCGATGGTAAATTCATTAATGGTCCCGATGCGGCCACAAATGAGCACAATCGCATCTGCGGCCCGCGTGAGCAGCAAGTTTCTCCCCGAATACTCAAAGCCCGTATAAATAATAACATCATGATAGTCGAGGGGAAGCTGATACGTTTTCACATGAGCTGCCTCGGAAGCCGCTGGCGAGAGCCCTACCACGAGGCCGCCTTCTTCTTTTGCCCCTTTCGCTGACCAATAGGGAATTCCTGTTGTCGCGCCCGTCAAAAGAATAGAGCCGCTGCGCGCCACTTCCCTGCCCACGATTTCCGCCTTCTCAACAGCGTCAATAGCGCAATGCCCGGTTTCTGCGGCGCCAGAAATGCCTATTTTAAATTTGAGCGCGTGATAATGTATGGCGCTACGACTCTCGCCTTTTGCACGCACGGTTTCTGGTTTCACCGCCATAATGACTATAGTATTATTTCATCACGAAGCGAGGGAACTATTGCTGTCACCGCGAGTTCGTCAACGATTTTCCCTGCCAACGCCTGGCTCGCCGCCTCTTCACCCTGGACTACAAAAACTTCTTTGAGACTGCCGCGCATGGGAGTAAGCCACTCGAGGAGCTGGCGCTGGTCCGCGTGAGCCGAGTAGCCGCCAATCGCCTTGATGCGGGCTCTGACCGCTACCTCTTCTCCGAAAATTTTTACGTTTTGAGCTCCGTCTAAGATCCCGCGCCCGAGGGACCCTTGAGCCTGAAAGCCAACAATAAGAATCGTGCTTTTAGGATCAGGAAGGTACCGCATCTCATGATGAAGGATGCGACCGCCGTGAGACATGCCGGAACCCGCAATGATAAGTTTCGGCCCCGCCACATTATTAATCGCTTTTGACTCCTCTGTGGTGAACGTCCGCGTGAGGCCGGGAAACCGGAAAAAATGTTTCCGGTCATATCGCTCTCTTCCGTTCACGCCATGCGTGAGATAGTTGTCATATTTTTGATAGACGTCGGTAAGCTTGATGGCAAGCGGGCTATCAAGAAAAACTGGGATGCGAGGAATGCGCCCGCGCTCCGCAAGATCATTAATTTCAAAAAGTAACTCTTGAGTCCGTTCCATTGCGAACGCGGGGATGACCACGGTCCCGCCGGCTTTCACTGTATCTTCGATTATATCTTCCAGAATTTCCTTTCGTTCATGGACATCTTCATGAATACGATCTCCGTACGCGGATTCAATCAAACAATAATCTGCCGCTCCGGAATAAGTCTCCCACGAACCAATCAAGGGTGCCGGGGAATTCCCAAGATCGCCAGAGAATACAATCCGCTTTGTCCCCGACGCCGAACGGGCCTCCACGATCATAAAACTTGATCCAAGAATATGGCCGGCATTCCAGAGGGTAACGGTAAAAGGGCCAACAATGATTGGTTCATGATACTCGATCCCCTTCCACAGAGCTCCGAGTGTCCCGATATCCTCTTCAGTATAGAGCAGGGGTTTTTTAAACTGCTTCGCTTCCTCAATAAGAATATGGTCTGAGTCAGCAAGTAGGAGAAGCGCCGCATCCCGAGTCGGCGGAGTGGAGAATACTGTTCCGTGAAATCCGTCACGGACTAATTTTGCGAGCCGGCCCGTATGATCAATATG
>JBGPMO010000027.1:0-8575 GCA_041487075.1 Minisyncoccia bacterium | reverse complement strand
GGGCAAATCCGGATTTGAGGTGTTAGAAGAAGTGAAGGCCGATCCCCAGCTTCAGAATCGGGTCAAGGTGCCGGTTATCATCATTTCTAACCTTGGACAGGAAAGCGATATGGAGCGCGGCCGAGAATTGGGAGTCGTGGATTATTTTGTAAAAGCGCGCATTTCCATCGACGACCTCGTGAAGAAAGTGAATCAATATATTAAGACTAATGGCAAATAACCTTTAACTCATGGCAAAAGCCAGTACGGCAGTTATCCACACCCGCTTGTTTTGAAGGATTTCTAAAAGGGGTTATACTTACCCCATACCAATTATTACTAACCAAAATGGTCGAAAACAATAACTAATAACTAACGACTAACGACACACGACAAAGAGTACTATCAGATTTCTCGTCGTTGGTCATAAGTTGTAAGTCATATATCAGATATCAGACACTATGTCTAAAAAAGGTTTTACGCTTATCGAGCTCCTCATCGTTATCGGCATTTTGGCGATCTTGGCAACGACGGTCGTCTTAGTGTTAAACCCCGCGCAGATTTTGGCTGAAACGCGCGACACGCAGAGAGTTTCAGATTTGGGTGCAGTAAATAGTGCCATTGGTCTTTACCTTGCAACAGTCGCAAACCCGACTTTTGGAAGCGGAGCCGACGAGACAGGAACTATTGCTTGCGGAACTCAAATCTGGCGCTCGAGCGGAGCTGGCGCTGTAATAGCTGCTCTTGCTGATGTTAATAATCCATTTACATCAGGTTCAGGTGGAGCAACGGCGAACTCTGCTCCCGCAGCCGGTTTCCGAAATGTTGATGGGAGCGGTTGGGTCTCCGCCGGACACCCAGCTGCAGGTTTTGTTGCAGGTCCAACAACCGGATTCAATGCGGTGAGCGGTGGTTCTCCGCTTGGCAATCTTCCGAGTGATCCTGCCGCGAACAATGCTAACTCTGTTGCCACTCTAGCACTAGCTGGTCACTTCTATGCATTCCAGTGCGGCACCGGTAGCAATGGACTTCAGTATGAGATAGATGCCAATATGGAGAGCACTAAATTCAGTAATGGTGGTGCAGGCGATATCGAAAGCACTGATGGTGGAAATGCTCCTTTGATTTACGAAATCGGCACTGACCCAAGTTTGGATCTCTAGTCTTTTTCTTCAGTCCACTAAAAGCCGCCTGTGAGGGGCGGTTTTTAGTTTGTAAATAAAAAAATCGCACAGAAAAGTGATTTATGATATAATAAAAGCAATACATGAAAGTTTTTACTTTTCTCACAGTTCATATTTTAGATCTTCCGTTTTGGGTCAGTTTGGCTATTCTCATGTTTACGTTGGTGCTTCAATTAGTGCGCCGTGATCTTTTAAAAAAACACGCGAGCAGGATTTTTTTGTATTCAGCCGGCATCGTATTCGCATATCTCATTTATGTCGGCTATCTCCAATTCATTGCATTTCAGTCGGGGCCGCTCGATTTTACCTTGGGAACGAAAAGCGGACTTTCCTGGTTTTTTGGCTATGTGCAGCTCCACTTTTTGAACGACTACGTCATCTCATTTCTCGCCGCGATTCTTTTTACGCTCATCGGCGGCTTCTTTAACCGCAAATACCATGAACGCTTTTTTGAGCGGGAAGAGCTCTACCTTCTGGCGCTCGGCATTCTCTTAGTTGGCTACCCGGGGTTCTTTTTCTACATCCCGCTCGTACTTATCGCCTCGATCGTCATCTCGGCGTTTCTCGTACGGCGCGGCGAACGTTTGCCGCTTTACCACTTTTGGATCCCAACCGCGATTGCGGTTCTTTTCGTAACTCATTTTTGGGCGAATAGTCAGCCGTGGTGGGTAACCTTCCGCTTTTAGTGGATACGATACCAATATGTTACAGATCCCCGAGAAAAAATTTAAAGAACTGCTTCTTGTTGACGGCATGGTGACTGCCGAACAATTTGATCAGGCAGTGGCAGATTCGAAACGCATGAACCGAGGCATTGGTTCAATGTTACTTGAGCAAAATTATATCACCGAGGAATATTACCAGAATTTACTGGCGAAGTATTACGGCATTGCCCGCGCACGGCTTGGCGAGCGGCAGATTGATGAGGCCGTACTCCGGCTTCTTCCGGAGAACCTCGCACGCGAAAAAGGAGCGATCGTTTTTAGCAAAGAAGCAGATGGCGCCCTTGATGTGGCGATGCTTGATCCTTCAGACCTGGTTGCTATCGAGTTTTTGACTAACCGGCTGAAGGCAAAAATTAAGCTGTTTCTCGCTTCGCGAGACGACTTTAACCGCGGCATCGCTTTTTATGGAGAGCGGATTACCGAAGACTTTAAAAAAGTCATCGAGGAAAATATCGCGGCATCGGTGCGGGCTAAAATTGGTGAGAAAGCAGTGAACGAGGCGGCGACTGATTTGCCCATCATCGCATTAACGGACAATCTTCTTTCGTATTCAATTGCGCTCCGCGCATCTGATATCCACCTTGAAGTGCTGGAAGACGAGGTGCTTGTCCGTTTTCGCATTGATGGCATTTTGCATGAAATTATGCGCATTAAGAAAGAGGTGCATGCCGCGGTTGTTGCGCGATTCAAATTGCTCTCCGGCATGAAACTCGATGAGCATTTTAGGCCGCAGGATGGCCGCTTCCGTTATAAAGTGGGGAGCGACATTATGGACCTTCGCGTCTCGGTCATACCCACGTTTTATGGCGAGAAGGTGGAGATGCGGCTTCTTTCCGCAACGGAACGGCCATTTTCATTTGAAGAGCTTGGCATTAGTCCGGAGTATATCGCGGTTATTAAAGACAATGTTAAGAAAACCTACGGTATGATCCTGCTTACCGGCCCCACCGGCTGCGGAAAGACGACAACACTCTATTCCATTATGAATGCCTTGAACCGACCGGAATTGAATATCGTCACTATCGAGGACCCGATCGAATATTATATGAAATATGTGAATCAGACCCAGGTGAACGAAGCAGCCGGCATCACGTTTGCAAACGGGCTTCGTTCTATCCTCCGCCAAGATCCAAATATTATTATGGTAGGTGAGATTCGAGACCAGGAGACGGCAGAGATTTCCGTGCATTCAGCATTAACGGGGCACCTGGTGCTTTCCTCGCTACACACGAATGATGCCCCGACTGCTATTCCTCGTTTTATTGATTTAAAGGTTGCGTTTTTTCTTGCCGCGGCTGTTTTTAACATGGTTATGGCGCAACGGCTTGTGCGGCGCATTTGTCTCACCTGCATTGTTTCATATAAAGTGCCGCCGGAGATGAAAGGAGTCGTTGAAAACGAAGTGGAAGCTATTGGCGTTGGCGGCCCGAGTTTTGAAATTCCGAAAACGATGTTTAAGGGCAAGGGGTGTGCCGCCTGCGGCGGGACCGGTTACCGGAACCGTATGGGCATTCATGAAATTTTGAGCGTGAATGAAGAAATTCGACGCTACATTGTAGACCCGAATTTTACCCTGGATGACTTACGGAAGCTTGCACGGCAAAACGGTTACCGGACGATGTTTGAGGATGGTTTGCAAAAAGTGGAGCGCGGGATGACAACCTTGGAAGAGGTGCTTCGCGTGATACGCGAATAACTTCTGACTTACAACTAACAACTTACAACAAATGGATAAGTTTAGATTTTTAAATTGGAAAGTATATCAGGAGTCGAGAGAGTTACTTGCTTTCGTTTTAAATATCGTAAAGAAATTGCCAAAAGAATATAGATTTGAACTTGGGAGCCAAATCATTCGGTCTGCCTTTTCTGTCCTTCTTAATATTGCGGAAGGAAGCGGCAAGGCTTCAGATAAGGAACTAAATCATTTTTTTAATATCGCACATGGCTCGCTCTATGAGACGTTCGCAGGAATAGACTTTTTTCGGTATAATAAACTCATAACTAAAGAAGAGTTCATGAAGGCAACTCAAACAATTCACAGTATTGGGGGTCAGTTGGGTGGTTTTAAAAAATCATTAAAGTCGTAGGTTGTAAGTTGTAAGTTAATTGTATGCGCTTTCACTACGTTGCGTTTCAGCCGAACGGGAAAGTCGTTGAGGGGAATACCGATGGCAAAGATACGGCCGAAATTTTAAATTTCCTTGCAAAAGGAGGCCTTCGCCCTATTTCGGTAAAGCCGGTCGAGCTTACGGTTGCTAAAGCGGGCAATAGACTTTTTGCGCAGAAGATTACGCTTTCCGACAGGATTTTTTTGACGAAATATCTTGCGTTAATGCTTAAGGTCGGCACGGATCTTTTCAGGGCCATTGATATTTTGGTTACTGATTTTGATAAGCCGGTCGTGAAGGCGTTAATGCTTGAGGTTCGCGGGTCGCTTGAGCGCGGAGAGCCGTTTCATACGACGTTCCTTCGTTATCCAAAATATTTTTCATCGGTGTTTGTGAATCTTATAAAAGCGGGTGAATCCTCCGGCAGTCTTGACCGAGTGCTTGCAGACCTTTCGACATCACTTGAAGGGGAAAGTGATCTCCGGAGCCGGATTCGCGGCGCTCTCGTTTACCCCATTCTACTGCTCGGTATGGCGGTGCTTATTCTTACGTTTTTAGTCACCTTTGCTCTTCCTAAAATTGCCACGGTATTCTCCGGCGGAGGGTTTAAGCCGCCGCTCTTCTCGCGTATTGTCTTTGCCGTCGGGCTCTTTCTCGGGAAATATATTGTGCTTCTCCTTGGGGGTGGCATACTGCTTCTGGTTTTTCTCGTTTTGTTTGTGCGGAAGACAGCGGTGGGCAATAAGCTGTTTTCAGCGTTTCTCACATCATTGCCGCTTATTAAAACGGTAACGTATAAACTTTCACTCCAACGGTTTGCGGCAACGCTCGCGGCTCTTTTAAAATCCGGACTGCCGATTTTGAATTCTCTTGACATTACTGCGGACGCAGTAGGAAAGGGCAATATCGGCGCGGCGCTCCGCCGGATCTCACGGGAAGGAATTTCTCGCGGTCTTACCGTTGGAGAGGCCTTTAAGCGGGAGGCGGCATTCCCGGCGGTAGTTACTAATCTTGTCGCTATTTCCGAGAAAGCCGGCCATTTAGATGAAATTTTAACCGCCCTTTCCGATTTTTATGAAAAAGAGATCGATGCTTCAGTGAAGACGTTGGTTTCTTTTCTTGAGCCGGCGCTCCTCGTTATGATCGGCGGCGTGGTTGCGGTGATTGCGCTTTCGATTATTGTGCCGATCTATCAGCTCGTCGGGCAGATTTAGTAACCGCGGTGCTCGGTCAAGCCTCGGGTCTGCCATTTTCTCATTCAAAGCATTGAGCCGATCATAAAAAGAAAATAGCAAAAAATTTTCATATGGATTCAAAAGGCATTACGCTCATTGAGCTTTTGATAGTTATGGGAATCATGGGGATTATTATGGGCATTACCTCGTTATATTTTTCTCAATATAAAGGGAGTCAGGATCTTGACTCTGATCTGAAGCGAGTGGTCGCAGTTTTTCGCGATGCCGAAGAGCGTGCAATTACTCAAGAAAATAGTTTGCGTTGGGGAGTGCGCCTAGTGAATAATACGACCCCTCCTGATTTTTTTTACTTAATCAGTGCGTCTGACACCCTTCTCAGTTCAGAAGGGCCTGGCACGGGGAGCGTTGCAACGCTTATCACCACCTACCCTTTTGAGACGACGGTTGAGATTAATAGCGGGAATCTGGCAAATGGATCGTACCGAGATTTTATCTTTGAAAAGCGCACGGGCGAGCTCGTTAATCCTCCGCCTCCCATCACGCCAAACTTAATTCTTGACCGGATAAGCAATACTGCCGACACCCGGACGATTACCGTAAACGCGAATGGCACCGTTACATATTAATCACAAATCATAAATGGCAAATCGCAAATATCAGGAAGGCCAATCCCTTATTGAGATCTTGTTTGCAGTTTCGATTGGGGCTATTTTAGTTGGCAGCGCGGCGATTCTTCTTTCTGTTGCGCTCCGCACGAGTTTGCAGAATAAATATATTCAGACTGCGAGCTTTCTTACTCAAGACTTAGCCGAGAAAGTGGCTGTATACGCAGAAGCAAAATGGTATTGTACGAGCGGCTCCTGCGGCATTTATAATTTAGTGAAGGACGGAGCCACTCACTATTCCCTTACTGGCACACCGTTTACCTACCAACAGAGTGATGAAAATCCACCGCTCGTGATTGATGCGGTGACGTACACCCGTTATTTTTTGGTGTACAATGTTTGCCGGGACACTGCCACGGGCAATATCACTGGGGTATTTCCTCCTAGTTCGTGTGGAGGTGGTCAGACCGAAGATCCCTCTACCCAGCAAGTTACGTCTGTCGTGAGCTGGCAGGATCAAGGCGGCGGGTCAGTCAAAATTAGCAGATTTCTTACACGGCATGCTGATCGGGTGACGGTTCAAAATGACTGGACTCTCGGGGCAACGTCTCCGGGAGATCCCGTTGTGAATCTCGGGAATACGACCAATGCATTTTACGATGCGACTCACGTCGATTCTTTAGGCGAGCCCGGGTTTATTAAAATTACTGGCTCATAGCGTTATGCGACAAACGTGTTTTACATTTATCGTAATCATCATAGTAAGCGCCGGCTTTTTCTTCCGAGGCGCGCCGTTTGCATTCGCCGGGGGGCCACAGGGATCAGGCGTTATCGTACCTGATGGATCAGCGAATTGCGGGGGAGCCGGGACATTATGCGAGTGGGCTTGGAACGACGTTGCTGGCTGGGTTGATTTTTGTGTGCCCGTGTCAGGCAATTGCACGCTTCCCGTGACCGTATCTGATACAGAATTAGGAGGATATGCTTCTTCTTCCGTAGGATTTATCTCTTTAAATTGCGCCTCTGGCCCGCCGGGCAGCAATTGTACGGTGTCGTATAAAGTTTCAAATGACGCCCACGGCAATCTTGCGGGGTGGGCGTGGAGTGATGCGATCGGGTGGATTAGTTTTTGCGGAGATAAGAATGGCGGATCAGTGAGCTCGGGCGGCACCTGGGCATGCCCTTCAAGCCCTGATCTTCCGACTTTTTATCAGGTAAAAATTGATCAAGCCACGGGTTTTTTTAGCGGCTGGGCATGGAATGATGTGGTGGGCTGGATTAGTTTTAGTTACGTGAATACTGGTTCTGCCATACTTTACCGAGTGAAAGAAACAGGCTGGACCGCACAACTTCCGCAAGATGCCGTGCTTACTTCAAGTATTTTTGATACGTGCCCTACCGGAATAAATTGCGGCGTGGCGATTAACTCGATAGTGTGGCATGGAACCGAGCCCGGACTCCCTGATCCTCCGGGATTATATGTATCATTTAAACTCGCGACCGATTGCGCGGCTGGTCAAGGAACTGTGCCCGACTGCATTGGCGGCGCAGCAGGGTGGAATTTTACCGGCCCGCCAAGCAGTACGTACTACGGCCCGGCAAGCCCCGGAGTTCCTATACCAGTCATCAACCAACATAATAAGCGATATTTTCGGTACCAAGTGTTTTTGCTTCCTAATAGCGGGCGGACCCAGAGCCCTAAAATTGATGATATCATTATCAATTGGAGCCCATGATCAATAATCGCAAATTACAAATCGCCCTTCGAAGCCGCTCAGGACAGGCAAATCGCAAAAAAAATAAGGGAGTTGCTTCGCTTGCGATGATACTGCTCTTAGGTGGTATTATTATTCAGATTGCGCTCGTGGGTGCGACGCTCGGATACCTCTTAACCTCAACGAATTTGAGTATCCGGCTTTCTGCCGAGGCGCTTGCCGCAGCGCAAGGCGGGATTGATGAAGGGATTATGCGGGTTATGCGAAAAGATTATCCGGCAAATCCGCCAACAGACCTTTATTCATATGCATTGCCAGCGACGGGTAACGCCGGCGCCACCATTACTCTTTGCAAAAACTTTACTGGAGCTACAAGCAGTGGAACGTGCGGCGCTACGCCTGCTCCCGGTAAATATGAAATTCTTTCCATAGGGCAATCGCTCACGAAGAGCCGGAAGCTCGTTGCCGTTTTTGAAGCGGATCCCGGGACTCTGCTTATCAAAATCCAATCCATTACTGAAGTAAAATTATGAAGTTTCTTCTTTGGCTTAAGAAGCTCGCCAAACGTTTAAATCCCGTGTTGCCGATCGGGGGATTGACTATTACGGACGATTCTCTTTATTTTCTTCTGCTTCAAGAAGGCATAGCGCCACGCATGGCTACTCTGCGGTTGGTCCCGGGCATCATCCAAGACGGCCGCGTGAAAAATGGAGCCCAATTTCAGCAAGCGCTTACCGAACTGCATCGGCAGGTTGGCGGCGAGGGTAAGCCGGTGCATGCCGTGCTTTCTTTGCCTCCTGCGCTCGTATATACCCAATCATTTGGGGTGCCCTTGCTTCAGGAGGCCCGCCTTTTGGAGTCGGTCCGGCTGAATCTTGAAATGATTTCTCCTATTGATTTCAATACGGCGTATGCGGGATGGCAGAAAATTGGAGAGAACCAGGCGGAAGGGACTCAGACTGAGATTTTGGGCGCCCTTGCGGAGGCAAAGGCGGTTGATGAGGTGACGGCGGCAGTTGAGCGGGCCGGTTTCGTTATCGCAGCAGTCGAATTCCCGGCGTTG
>JBGPMO010000026.1:0-8669 GCA_041487075.1 Minisyncoccia bacterium | reverse complement strand
TAGCGGGCATGATCGATCGGCAGGACTCGTTCCGGAAATCGGCCCTTGTACCGTTCAGAGAAACGATCACGACGTTAGCTCAAGAGGTCAACGCAGGGCTGGGACCAATCCAAAACTGACCAATTCCGCTCCCGGCTGGCAGATGCCACCGGGAGCGAAACTTTTTAAAATTGATTTTCTCGTCACTCTCCGGTAAAATTTTTATGCTCACGCCCCCATAGCTCAATGGTAGAGCAGCTGCCTTTTAAGCAGTTGACCATGGTTCGATTCCATGTGGGGGCACCATTGCTTTTTTAGTGAACCAACCGTACAATATCTTCTAACGTTTTTATGAAGAGAAAGTCAGCGTGGATTTTAACTTTTATTTTTGCCTTTGCGGTTCTCGCCGGCTTTTTTGTTTATCCTGCTCCTTCTGGGGATTGCGTGAAGGGTTTGAGCGCTGGCGTCGGGAGTTCGACCCCTGCGGCCTGCGGCATTTTCCGTAATTTTGGCGTTAACACATTCCGGCCATGGAAACTCGGGCTTGATCTTGTCGGCGGCGCACATCTTACTTATGAGATTGATATGAAGGATGTTACTTCAGTTGACCGCGATTCCGTGGTGAACGGGCTCCGCGATGTGATTGAAAAGCGGGTAAACCTCTTTGGCGTTTCCGAGCCGCAGGTTTTCTCGGCGCGGAGCGGGGAGAAATATCGCCTGATTGTTGACCTTGCAGGAGTGAAAGATATTACGGATGCCATTAAGCAGATTGGCGAGACGCCCTTCCTTCTTTTTTCTGAATTAAAAGCAGGAGTTGCGACAAGCACGCCTCTCAAAGACGCATTCACGCCGACCGAACTCACGGGCCGGTATATTGTCGGGGCAACGCTTAATTTCGATCAGATTACCGGGAAGGCGCAAATCAGCCTTAATTTTAATGATGAGGGAGCGAAGATTTTTGAGGAGATCACGGGAAGAAATATTGGCAAGCAGGTGGCGGTTTTCTTAGACGGCAGCCTTATCACGGCACCCGTGGTACAGCAAAAAATTAGCGGCGGCAAGGCGCAGATTACCGGTTCCTTCACGATTGATGAGGCGAAGCTTCTTGTTTCTCGTTTTAATGCCGGTGCGCTTCCGGCGCCCATTACGCTTGTTTCTCAGCAGGCGGTCGGCGCCACGTTGGGGAATGATTCGTTGAAGCGAACCATTTTTGCCGGTGTGATTGGCGCGTGCATAGTGATGCTCTTCATGATTTTGTATTATCGCGTGCTTGGCGTGTTCGCCTCTGCCGCTTTGCTCATCTATACGATATTTACTCTTGCGGTTTTTAAGCTGCTCGGCGTTACAATGTCGCTCTCGGGCATTGCCGGCTTCATTCTTACGATCGGCATGGCGGTTGATGCGAATATTCTTATTTTCGAACGCATGAAAGAAGAGGCGAAAAAAGGCCTCTCGCGCATTGCCGTGATCGAAGAAGGGTTCAAGCGCGCATGGCTTTCTATCCGCGATTCGAACGTTTCGACGATTTTGACCGCGATTATTCTCTATTATCTCACGACCGGTTTTATTAAAGGGTTCGGGCTTTCATTATTTCTCGGGGTTGTGTTAAGTATGTTTTCCGCGATTACCGTGACGAGGACGATGCTCCGGGCGTTTGTTAAAAGCTAATAATATGCAGATCATTGGTCACAAATGGATTTTTCTCACGGTTTCAGGATTGCTCGTCGTGGCAAGCATTGTGTTGATTATCGTGCTGGGTTTTCGGCCCGGCATTGATTTCTCCGGCGGCACGCTCTGGCAGATTAAGTTTGGGCAGGCACCAACACAGGATGAGCTCATGCAGTTTCTCGTTGCTCCGCCAATTGGTTTGCATGCGGCTCTCGTCATCCCCGAGACGACTACGAATTCCTTTATCATTCGGGTACCCGAGATGCGGGAGGCAGATCATCGCATAGATGCCGATTTGCTTGCCAAAAAATTCGGACCCTTTGATGAATTGCGGTTCGAAACTATTGGCGCGGCAGTGGGGCAAGAACTTCGGGGGAAAGCGATTACTGCCTTCTTTGGCGTCCTTATCGGCATCTCTCTTTATATTGCTTTTGCGTTTCGTAAAGTTTCGCGGCCGGTTGCTTCGTGGAAGTACGGCATTATTACGCTCGTGACTCTGTTTCACGACGCGCTTATCCCCGCAGGGCTCTTTGCTCTTTTGGGGTATCTCCTGAATATCGAAGTGGATACCAATTTTATTGTTGCGATTCTTGTGGTCATGGGGTTTTCGGTTCACGACACGATCGTGGTTTTTGATCGGATTCGCGAGAACTTGCGCCTCTCGGGCACCGGCAGAAATGATTTCGATATGCTGGTAAACACGAGTGTGAATCAGACGATGGCCCGCTCCATCAACACGTCACTCACGGTTATCCTGGTGCTTATCGCCCTCTATTTTTTTGGTTCACCGACGCTCCGGTATTTTGTGATGACCATCGGGGTCGGTACCATTGTCGGAACCTATTCCTCGATTTTTGTGGCGAGCCCCTTGCTTACTATTTGGAGAAAACGAACATAAATGTGAAGGAGAGTGGGGTTGCGGAGAAATAGTGCTTGACTGATACCCTTTTCACCTGTAAATTTTCATTGTATACTAACGGGACTTGACGTACAGACTACAATTTGTTAGATTAGAAAAGGTCAGATACAAAGATAAAAAACAGCTAAAAAAGGCATTTTAACCTATGAGCACCAAAGGCAATACCGTAGCCATCAATAGTTTTCTTTCCGGATTTCTCAGCTCTCTTGAACCCCGCAACCGCGAGGTTATTCAGGGCCGTTTCGGTTTAAACGGCGATGAGCCGATTACCCTTCAGGCCATTGGTGACCGCTATAGCATTACCCGTGAGCGCGTTCGTCAGATTGAGGCGGCGACGCTTACTATGCTTCGGAAAAACGTAAATCATCCGTATATTGCTGGTTTTTTAAAAGCGGCGATGCAGGATTTAAAGGAAGCAGGCGGGGCTATGCGCGAAGATCAATTCCTTGCAAGACTGCAGCGCCTCATGGGCGACAAAAGCCCGAATGTGGTTTTTGGAAACGGCGCAAAATTCATCCTTGAACTTTCCGGGAAGGTGGCAAACTTCCGTGATAACTACAGCGATTGGCATACCTTTTGGTATCTTGGAGAGACGGATAAGAAACGCGCTGAATCGTTTGCCGAAAAATTCGCCGCATCACTTGCCGCGAAACGCGAAGAGGTTGGCGAAGGCCGTAATTTTGATGACATTTTCCGTTCGGCAGCTGCTTCGGCAAAGCTCGCTCCCGAGGTGGCGCGGACGTACCTCGTTATCTCCAAAAAATTCGGCGAGAGTCCTTTTGGCGACTTTGGTTTAGTGAGTTGGCCTGAAATTAATCCGCGGACGGCTCGCGATTGGGCATACCTTATTTTGAAGCGGGAGAAAAAGCCGCTCCATTTTACCGAGCTTGCTTCTATGGTGGGGCGCCATCGGAAGGGGAAACGGACGAATATGCAGACGATTCACAACGAACTTATTAAAGGCGAGCACTTTGTGCTGGTTGGCCGCGGCCTGTACGCGCTTCGCGAGCACGGGTTTATTCCCGGCACCGCACGTGAGATTATTACTCATGTGCTTCGCAAGCATGGGCCGCTTCGCCCGCAGGAAGTCGTGAGTAAAGTGAGCGACCAGCGATTTTTGAAAGAAGGCACGATTCTTATTAATTTGCAGAATCGGAAACACTTCACCTCTCTTCCTGACGGCCGGTATGCGGTGAAGGAAGCATAATCGTTCTCTTAAACGGAAATCTCACGCATCAAATACCAAATTACAAAGAGCTTCGGACGTTTAGGTTTTGGTGAGTGAAATTTGTTTGAGATTTGTGATTTGAAATTTTATTGAAATGTATCTCGAAGGCATTGTTTCAAGCATCCTCCGCGTTTTCGCCGCGAGCTGGTGGTTTGTTGTGCCGTTAGCACTCGCCTTTATTCTGTGGGATGTGTGGCTTTTTTATATTCGGAATCGGTTTAGACTGAGCATTAAATATGCCCTGCTTGAGATTCGTATTCCGCGTGAAGTAGAAAAAACTCCTAAGGCAATGGAGCAGGTGTTCGCCGCGCTTATGAGTTCCTATTCGTATGGCAAGACGTGGAAAAAGAAATATTGGGAAGGAGAGAGTGAGGACCGATTTTCGTGGGAGATTATTGGCACTGCACAAGGCATTTATTTTTATGTGCGTACGCCCGTCGGGCATCGCCATTTAGTTGAATCTGCAATTTATTCCCAATATCCAGACGCCGAAATTTTTGAAGCGGAGGATTATTTGCAGCATATGGGAACCACGCTTCCCAATAAGGCATATGACCTTTGGGGGACAGAATTTGTGCTTTCCCGGGAGAATGCATACCCCATTCGTACTTATCCCGCCTTCGAAGAAAAAACCGACGAGGCGCTTCTTGACCCGATTGCCACCATACTCGAGGTTATGTCGCGCCTTAAAGAAGGTGAACGGATTATGATTCAACTTTTGATTCGACCAACCGGAAAACCCACGGGCAATGATTGGGTAAAAGCCGGAGAAGAATTACGAGATGGTCTCTTAAAGCGCAAGAAACCGTCGAAGAAGCCAGGAATACTCGATGAATTCGTTCTTCTTTTAAAAAACCTTCTCATTGCTCCGTTTGAGCCGCCCACTGGGCTGGAGGAAAAAGAAGAGAAAAAGGAGGAAAACAGATTGCTTGCCATGACGTCCGGAGAACGTGAAATTATCGAGGGTATTGAAAAGAAAATTGCGAAACTCGGGTTTGAATCCATCATCCGCTTTATTTTTGTAGATGACCGTGAACATTTTACCCGTGCCTATGTTTCCGCGGTCATAGGGGCTTTCCATCAGTTTAATACGCATAACTTAAACGCGTTTCGTCCGAATAAGTCTATTACCGTAATAAACACCGGATTTTTTAAAGATCGGCGCACCTATCTTCGTAAACGGCGCATCTACGATAGTTATTTTCGGCGCCGCATTCCGCGAAAAGCTCCGATTTTAAACATCGAAGAGCTCGCCACGATTTATCACTTTCCTTCGATTGCCGTGAAGTCTCCCGGCCTCCAGCCGGTTGCTACGCGCAAAGGTGAACCGCCCGTAGCCCTGCCGATAGAATGAAGGACAAGACAATAAATTCTAAACATGAAACAATAAACAGATAGCAGAGAGTGAACGATTAATTTGATGCTTTAAATAAAATTTGTTTTTAGTTATTAATATGGACAATATCACTTTTTTTGGGCGAACCAATTTTCGAAACGAAAACCGCAAATTTGGCATCAAAATTGATGACCGCAGGCGGCATATGTACGTGATTGGGAAAACCGGCATGGGAAAAACCACGCTCCTCGAGAATATGGTGATTGAGGATATTTGTGCTGGCCGCGGCGTTGGCGTGATTGACCCGCACGGTGAATTCGCGGAGAAGATTCTCGACTTTGTTCCCGAGAGCCGCGTCGACGACATCATCTATATCAATCCTTCGGATATTGATCATCCGATTGCATTTAATCCGTTAGAGCAAGTAGGCACCGAGTTCCGCCACTTGGTTGCCTCGGGCATTATGGGAGTATTCAAGAAAATCTGGGTGGATGCGTGGTCAGCACGGATGGAATATATCTTAAATAACACCCTACTTGCCCTGCTCGAGTTTCCGGGTACAACGCTCTTGGGCATCATGCGGATGTTGAATGATGCCGAATACCGTAAAAAGGTGGTGCCGAATCTGCAGGATCCGGTTATTAAGAGTTTTTGGGTGAATGAATTCGCCCGTTATTCGCAGAAATTTGAAACCGAAGCCACCGCGGCAATTCAAAACAAAGTTGGGCAGTTCATTTCAAACCCGCTGATCCGCAATATCTTAGGCCAGCCCACCTCCGCCATTAATATGCGAAACATCATGGACGAGGGGAAGATCCTGATTGTGAACCTTTCAAAAGGAAAGATGGGGGAGGATAATTCGGCGCTCTTGGGCTCTATGATTATCACGAAGCTTCAGCTTGCCGCGATGAGCCGCGTGGATACGCCGGAGAAAAAGCGGAAAGACTTTTATCTCTATGTTGACGAGTTCCAGAATTTTGCGACCGATTCGTTTGCGAATATCCTCTCGGAGGCGAGGAAATATCGTTTATGCCTTATTCTTGCGCATCAGTATATCGGCCAGTTGATTCATGATAATTCATATCGCGTGCGCGACGCGATTTTCGGAAACGTGGGAACGATGGCGACGTTTCGGATTGGAGCAGAAGATGCTGAATTCTTGGAGCGGGAGTTCGAGCCCGATTTTATGGCAACTGATTTAGTAAATCTCGCGAAATATCACATTTATGTGAAGCTTATGATCGATGGCGTTGCGTCTCGGCCGTTTTCAGCGCAAACGTTGCCGCCGATTGAGACGCCTGAGAAGTCATATAAAGAAGATATCATTGAAAATAGCCGGAAGCGGTACAGTACGCCGCGGGAGATTGTGGAAGCCAAGATTGGCGGAGAGTGGCTCAAAGAATCGAAAACCGTAGCCGAGGATCGCATTGCGCGGAGAAACGAACAGCCGCTTGCAAAGATGCTCGTGAAAAAGCCGGAAGGGGCGTATCAGCCGCGCGTGAAAGATGCTCCGAAACGCGAGCCCGGGAAAGGGGAACAGAAATCTGCGCCGAAAAATAATCCTCCCCGCGAGAAAGCGGGATTGGATATGGGCGGTCTTCGTGAGGCATTAGGGAAAGCGTTGAGGAAAGACGGGGAAAAGTAGAAAGGTGAAGATTCGCCTTACAGGGTACAGGCAGTGTCCGCACATCACGCGTGTGAAGCTATCACTCTTTCAACTCCCTCCGAAATAGTGAATGAATAAGTGGCCCATAAAGGATAAAGGACCACTCAGGAATTTCTAGGTATCGCTAAGCAAGTTGAGGAGCATGGCCCCCCGCTATCGATAGATGATGGGAGCTTTCTTATTTCGCCTTCTCCATTCTCTCCACGTATTCTCCGGTTTCGCTGTTCACGCGCACAATATCTCCTTCGTTCACGAATAACGGCACAGAGACAATCGCGCCGGTTTCAAGGGTTGCGGGCTTTGATCCGCCTTGCGCGGTGTCTCCCTTAATGCCCGGCGGGGTTTCGGTTACCTTTAAATCAACTTTAATCGGCGGGGCAATAGAAATGATTGTTTCGCCGAATTTGAGCGCGGTGACTTCGCTATTCGGTTTCATAAATTTAGCGTTCGCGCCAAGCGTTTCTTCTTTCATAGAAAATCGTTTTGAGGGATTCTCCGGATCGGAAAACCAATATTCATTGCGGTGCGCGTAGAGGAATTTTGTCAGTTCTTTTTCAATGCCCGCTTCTTCAAACGATTCGTTTTGGTGGAAATTGCGTTCCACAATTTTCCCCGTCATCAAATTTTTGATCTTGGTTTTCGCCACCGGTTTCCGCTGTTGCATGCGTAAAAAGTCGTACTCCATGACTTCATACGGTTCGCCGTCTAACACGAATAGAGTACCTTTTTTGAGATCGTTGTAAGATAACATACAATATACAATAAACAATTAACGATATAATCCCGACGTAAAGTCGGGACCCCGACTTCTTGAATAAAATTTAATAGTGCGTCGGGGCTGATAATAAATAACAAGTAACTAATTCGAGATTCGCATTATTTTGAAGCGATTCGAATTATTAGCGATTACTCCGTGGGAAATAAAAATCGCCGAACGAACGATAAGGGAATTCTATAGTGATGCACCAGAAAACGCAACTATTGACAATAAATATTCATCTATCTTATACTGTTCTAGCTCTTTGATATCTCCCAATACAACCCCTCCTTTCGAGGAAACATCGTTTACGAAACAGAAAAATCAAGAATCTCTCCGGAAAAGAAATGAGCAATATCTTGATAAAGTTTCTTCCTTTTTTGTTTTTAGGCGCAGGCGCTTTTATGGGTATTTCCATCTTCGCGGTGGGATTACTCATGCTTTCATCTGACAGAGCAGGAGACGGTTTCTTGACCTGTCTTACCGGAACGGCAACTACTTCTATCGCCATCGGTATCATTTTAGTGTTTCTTTCCCCGAAACAAATTGATATTGGCGCATAGTCATTTTAAGATCTTAATGAGCCCGGGAGAATATTTCTCTGGCTCATTTCATTTTATTCCTTATTTTTTGAGTTTTCTTCTTAGCGTTTATATAGTCCGATGAGTTCCGCGCGGCCAAGAATATGCCCCTCCATTGCGGTTTCAAGGCCGGCTTTCAGAGTTGAAGACGAAATGTTTAATAGTGTGTCGAGTGCGTAGAGTTTAAAAACATAGTGGTGCGTGCCAACGTGTGGACAGGGGCCGCCATAGCCGGGTTTGCCAAAGTTTGTCATGCCTTCAATCGCACCTGCGGGCACACTTTTTGAGGCGATAGCGGTTGTATTCGGATTTACATTCCATAGTACCCAGTGAACAAATACACTCGCCGGCGCATCCGGATCGTCCATAATAAGCGCTAAACTTTTTGCGCCTACGGGCACACCAGAAATCTGAAGCGATGGGTTGATATTATCTCCGTCACATGTATATTTCTTCGGAATAGATCCGTTATTTGAGAATGCCGAACTTGTGATAGTCATAATCTTTTGGAGAGGGTTGTGAAAAGGCGAATTGT
>JBGPMO010000025.1:0-8953 GCA_041487075.1 Minisyncoccia bacterium | reverse complement strand
GATCGAAACCTTATTACTCTTTCAACGACGGAACGCCTGATGAACCTTTCGGTAACCGCCCAAACAAAATTTGTTGATGTTTATGGCAAAACCTCTTCGTTTCAATACCTCCAGAGCGGCGCCTTTGTCCGCGTCGCGGGAACGCCCACAAAACCAGGCGCGATGACCGTCACCAAAGTAACCACGCTCGATACCGCACTCTTAACCGAAATAACGGAATATGATTCCGGGAAAACCTTTACCTATTATCCGAACGCCGATTTTACCGTCATCTTAAATGGAACCAAGTATCCTAAAAGTAATCTGTTCTGCGCAGCGGGGGTAGCCGTTATCACACAAGGAGGAGCAACTGCTGTCGCACCCCTTTATACCCTACACTTCAAAACCGTAGGGCCAGGCAACTGCACGCTACGGAGCAACTCATTCTCGGTCGGGGTAAAAGTTTTAAGCCCGCAATAAAAGCGTGTTATGCAGCATGGATTCAAGAAAACTGACTGTACCAAATGCGCCAAAGTTTTCTGCCGCGGCTGTATCGACCGGTGCCCGCGATGCGAGAAAGGACGGCCCGGGAAAAAACCGTGGAAATTCATGCATTATCTCCGTTCGACTTGGACGCGGCGCCCAAATTAAGAAAACCCTATGAAAAAACTCTATCGCAGCAAAGATAAAAGAATTCTGGGCGGCGTATTAGGCGGACTCGGGACCTATTTCGACATTGACCCGACCATCCTTCGGCTCGCGTATGCTTTTGTCACTCTCTTCACTGGCTTTGCGCCCGGAGTCATTCTCTATGTTCTTGCCCTTTTTATCATGCCGGCGGCGCCCCGTGCCTCGCACGACGAAACCCATACCAAATAAAGCTACCTGAAGTTCTTAATCCACTCCATCCCTCTGCCCTTCGGCAGGGGGTTTTAAAATAAAAGTTATCCACAGGAGATTTCCTTGACCAGGATCGGTTATGGGTATATATTCATAACTATATACCCGTATGACACGACCGAAGAAACTATGCCGCATCAAATTTTTTGGCAAAGCCTGCCTTTTTAAACCAAATATTTCCCGCTGTAAAAATTTCCCTTCCATTGAACTTTCTCCGGAAGAGACAGAGGCGCTCCGGCTCAAAAACATAACCGGGCTTGACCAGACGAAATCAGCAAAAGAAATGGGCATCTCACAGAGCACCTTTCAGCGCATCCTCTCCTCTGCATACCGAAAAATATCAGAAGCACTCGTCTATGGCCGCATGATAAAAATAACGTCGATGCAAAAAGAAAACGAAAAACAACTATGAACTATTCACAAGTGCCGGCGAAGGCAACTATTGAAAAAACCATTGCCGCTTTGAAAACAAACGGCATCGAAGCCATACTCGTCCCGAATGGAAAGGTGGCAAAGGCAAAAGCGCTTGAGCTCATTCCCCTGGGCGCCGAAGTCATGACTATGACTTCGGTCACGGTAGATACCATTGGGCTTGCAAAGGAAATCAACGAATCAGGAAAATATAGCTCGGTCAGGAAAAAACTCATGGCGATGGACCGAAAAACGCAAGGCCTTGAAATGCAAAAGCAGGGAGCGGCGCCGGAGTGGGCAGTCGGATCGGTTCATGCGGTTACGGAAGACGGCACGGTTATGATTGCATCGGCTAGCGGAAGCCAGCTCTCCGCGTATGCCGGCGGCGCTCCGCACGTCCTCTGGATTGCCGGCGCCCAAAAACTCGTCAAAGACAGGGCAGAGGGATTTAAACGCATTTATGAATACACGTTTCCGCTTGAAAACGCGCGCGCGAAAAAAGCATATGGAGTAAATAGCGCCGTGAATAAAATCCTCATCATCAATAAGGAATTTCAAGCCAGCCGCATCACTATGCTCATTATTAATGAAATGATAGGATTCTAACCTATGGAACATATTATTGAAGTTCAAAATCTCACTAAGAAATTCGGCGACTTCACTGCGGTTGATAAAATTTCTTTCACGGTGGGGCGCGGCGAAGTGTTCGCGTTTTTGGGGCCGAATGGCGCCGGGAAAACCACTACTATTAAAATGCTCACTACCCTCCTCCACCCAACCGAGGGGATGATAAAGGTGAACGGCAATGATCCTGTACATGAACAAGATGCAGTGCGGCATTCCTTCGGCATCGTCTTCCAAGATCAAAGTCTTGACGATGAATTGACTGCGTATGAAAATATGGAATTCCACGGAGTGCTCTATGGGATTCCCATCGGAACACGCGAGCAACGCATCGAAGAACTGTTGAAATACATTGAACTCTGGGACCGTAAAGATGATTACGTAAAAACCTTCTCGGGCGGCATGAAACGCCGGCTTGAGATCGCGCGCGGGCTTATCCATCACCCGAAAATTATCTTTTTGGACGAGCCGACGCTCGGCCTTGACCCGCAGACGCGAAACCATATCTGGAGCTATATTAAAAATCTCAACCAGAAAGAAGGGGTAACCGTGTTCTTCACCACGCATTATATGGAAGAGGCGGATCGCACCGCAGACCATATCGCCATCATTGACCATGGATGCATTGTTGCCCAAGGAACGCCCGATGCATTAAAGGCGAAAACCAATGCAAAATCGCTCGAAGAGGCATTTCTTGCGCTCACGGGGAAAACCATACGCCAAGAAGAATCTGGAGCCAAAGAACGGATGCGTATGCTGAGCAAACTGTGGCGACGATAATACATAAACTAATAATGACACGCATATGATGCTTCGCACTATTTATATTCTTTGGCTTCGGCAATTAAAACGGTATATCCGCTCACGCGCACGGGTTATCGGATCATTGGGCCAGCCTATTCTTTTTCTTTTGGCACTCGGCTTTGGATTCGGGCCCATTTTTGAAAAAGCCGGTGGCGGGAACTATATCCAATTCATCGGTCCGGGGATTATCGCCATGGGTATTATTTTCAATGCTATCTTCTCGGGCATTGAAATCATTTGGGACCGGCAGTTCGGCTTCTTAAAAGAAACGCTCGTAGCTCCTGTTTCTCGATTCGCCATTATGCTCGGGCGAACTTTAGGCGGAGCAACGGTTGCCACACTCCAAGGCATTATTGTCTTTGCGATTACCCTCCTTGCCGGCTTCCATCCGGTTTCATGGCTGCTCTTTCCGCTCGCAATTATCTTTATGTTCCTCATCTCCCTCCTCTTTGCCGCCCTTGGCACTGCTATCGCCTCAGTGCTCGAAGATATGCAGGCATTCCCGCTGATTATGAACTTCCTTGTGATGCCGATATTTTTCCTCTCCGGAGCCCTGTTCCCGCTCGAAGGGCTGGGGGGCGCATTGAAATTCCTTGCAACCGTAGATCCGTTGTCTTATGGCGTTGATGCGCTCCGCGCGACCCTATTGAACGTCTCACACTTCGGCATGGGTACGGATTTCGCAGTGCTTATCATCCTGACCGGCCTTTTTATCGGCGTTGGTAGTTATTTCTTCTCAAAGATTCAAGTGTAATCCATGGATATTTTCGCCCATGGGCTCTGGGGAGCGGCTGGGGCCCGCCTCGTGAATCGAAAACTCTCTGCCGAGAAAAAAACGAAGCCGCTCCATATAGGATGGGCGGTATTCTGGAATCTTGCCCCTGATCTCTTCTCGTTCGGCATTTTCTTTGCGGTAAGTTTTCTCGCACACGGCTTGGGGCGGCCGAGCTTTATAGATGACACCGGACCGAATCCCCGCCTGGTGCCCGCGTACGTCTATTCACTTTATAACTGGACTCATAGCCTGATTATCTTTGCGGCTGCATTCTTTATTGTTTGGCTTATCCGGGGAAAGCCGATCATTGAAATGTTGGGCTGGGGACTTCATATCGCAATCGACATTCCCACACATACCTCGAGCTTCTTCCCAACGCCATTCCTCTGGCCCATCTCAAACCTCCATGCAAGCGTTATCTCATGGGCTGATCCGCGCTTTCTTATTTTCAACTATATCGCCATTGCAGCGACCTATATTGCCCTTGCAATAACTAAAAAACAAAAACAGTAACCGCACTCCTCGTGTTAGCATCCTCCTCTCTTCTCGCAGATAAGGGGGTTGACTTTCTAATAAGAAAGGTTTAGAATGACGCCACTATGAAAACTCTATCTCGTTTTTTCGAATACCAGCGATCCATCGTTGCCATCTCGCTTTTTCTCATTGGTATTGCAACGTATCTCGTTATATTCCACCAAAAACCGGCAGCTTCGAATAGCAGCATCCTTGCCGTAGAGCGGGGAACGATTACGGAGGAAGTGAATGTTACCGGCAATACAAAACCGGTGTTTTCGGCCGCTCTCGCCTTCGAACGTGGAGGTAAAATTCTTCGTGTCAACGTCGCTGTCGGCAATGAAGTCCGCGAGGGCGATCTCGTAGCGTCACTTGATGCAAGCGATCTTGCCGCAAACTTTGCTGAAGCCGAAGCAAATATAAAAATCCAGGAAGCGAAACTCGCCGAGCTCCGCGCCGGTACACGGCCTGAGGAACTTGCCCTCGCCGAAACGCAGACAGAAAAAGCGAAACGAGCCCTTCAAAACGCCGATGAAAATCTCCGTGACAAAATCGTCGACGCTTACACGAAAAGCGATGACGCGATACGAAATGAAGCTGATCAGTTTTTTTCAAATCCCCGTTCGGCAAATCCGACGCTTCATATTTCTGTTCCCGATGCATCTTTAAAAATTGCGCTCGAGGCCAATCGGATAGTCATAGAACAGAAGCTTATTGCTTCGAAGATTTCGCTTCAAACCCTCTACGCCCGAGCCACCGATCTTACTTGAGCAAACGCAGATGAAAAAGGAAATCTTATGCTTCTCCAATCGTTCCTGAACGATGTAAGCCTTGCGGTGAATGGCCTTACTTCAGGAACCATCGACGGCTACCGCGCCCATCTTTCTTCTGCCCGTTCGGATATCGCCCTCGCCATCAGCAATCTCTCCGCTGCTGAAGAAAAATGGCGAAATGCAGAAAGCGATTCCACGATCGCAGACGAACAATTAAACCTTAAGCGCGCAGGCCCCACGCCCGAATCAATACAAACACAAGAGGCATCGGTCTTGGAGGCAAAGGCGCACACGGAGAGCATCCGCAGAGAACTCTCTAAAGCCATCATGCGCGCTCCCTTTGCCGGCCGCGTTACCAGAGTTGACGCGGTGGTTGGCGAAATCGCATCACCGAATACTCCGCTCATTGCGGTTATTTCAGATCAAAATCTTGAAATTGAAGTTCATATTCCTGAAGTGGATATCGGAAGAGTAGCCCTTCATGATGCGGTTGATATCGGCTTCGACGCATTCCCGGGAGAACATTTTAAAGGAATGGTGATGGCGATAGACCCGGCAGAAACCATCGTGAACGGCGTCGTAAACTTTAAAGTAAAAGTCGGGCTCGGTACTGCTGATCCGCGCTTGAAAAGTGGGCTTACCGCAAACCTCGCCATTGAGACTGCGACCAAACTCAATGCGCTTATCATCCCCCAATTCGCCGTGATTGAAAACGATCAAGGCACATTTGTGCGGCGCGTTATAAACGGCATCACCGAAGAAATTCCCGTAAAACTCGGCATCCGAAGCAACAATGGGTTTGTGGAAGTCATCTCGGGCGTTGCAGAAGCCGACACCGTATTAAATGTCGGCTTACGAGCAAAAAGCCAATGATCTCTATTCGCAACCTTAAAAAGAACTACGATGGAGAAGGCGCGGTAACCACCGCTCTCGAGGATATTTCCTTTGATATTACAACCGGAGAATTTGTGGCAATCATGGGGCCGTCCGGATCCGGGAAATCCACATTGCTTCATATTCTCTCCTTTCTCGACCGGCCAACATCGGGCAGTTATGCCTTTCAAGGAAAACGGATGCAAGATCTCTCCGATGAAGAACTCGCGCGTATTCGCAATGAAGAGATGGGGTTTATTTTTCAATCCTTCAACCTTCTCGCGCGCCAAACGGTCTACGAGAATGTTGAAATACCCCTTATCTACAACGCGAATATCCCTCCGGAGCTACGGGAGGCACGCGTGAGGGCGGCGGTTGCGGCAGTAGGCCTTGACGACAAACTTTACGAAGAAGCCGGCAAACTTTCAGGCGTGCAGAAGCAAAGGGTGGCAATCGCGCGAGCGCTCGTAAACCAGCCGAACGTTATTTTTGCCGATGAACCGACCGGCAACCTTGATTCCGCCTCCGGAGCGCAAATCATGGAAATTCTCGCTCGCCTTAACGAATCTGGCCATACTATTATTCTTGTCACCCATGAGACCTACACCTCCGAGTTTGCGAAGCGGGCTATCCATATAAAAGACGGGCGCATACATTCCGACGGTCCCCTCACCCGCCGCAGAACATCAAAAAGTGACTTCATAAAATGAAACTTACAGACGCATTCAAAGCTGCTGCTTCAGGAATTCGCCATGCCCGCTTACGGTCATTCCTTACGATGCTCGGCATTGTGATCGGCATCGCTTCCGTGATTCTCTTGATGGCAATCGGCGGCTCCGCACAAAACCTCATTTTAAGCCAAGTAGAGGGGCTCGGATCTAATCTCATTATCATTATCCCCGGCGGCACCAATAGCGGACGATTCTCGTCTCCCGCCACCGCACAAGGCATTGTCATTAAAAGCCTGAAGCAAAACGACGTCGATGCCTTACGGCGGGAACCCGCTATCGCTGCGGTGGTCGCTGAAATACGCGGACAAGCCGATGTTGTCTATGGCGACAATGACGTTACCATTACCTACGAGGGAGTGACTTCGAATTTTTTCAGCGTCCGGAATTTTGAAACGGCAAAAGGATATCCTTTTGCTGAAAACGACGTAAACTCGTTTAATCATGTTACGGTCATCGGATCGGCGTTGGCGAATACTCTGTTCGGCCCCACTATTAATCCGCTGGGCAAACTGATCCACATCAAAAATCTCTCATTCCGGGTTATGGGAGTGCTCCCCAAAAAAGGCACAGGTGCTTTCGGCATTGATCAAGACAATCTCGTCATCGTCCCCATCTCGGTAGGGCAAAAACAAATGCTCGGCATTGATTATTATACTGATATTATTGTCCAAGCAAATAATGCATTTAGCATTGATTTTACGAAATCCCGCGTAACCTCGGTGCTCCGGGGAAACCACGGCATTGCGAATGCAAACAAAGACGATTTTACGATCCAAACCCAAGAAGATATTCTGTCGCTCTTAGGGAACATCACTTCCATCATGACGCTTTTTCTTGCTGCTATCGCTTCCATTTCACTCGTGGTAGGCGGCATCGGCATTATGAATATCATGCTCGTCTCCGTGGTAGAACGGACAAAAGAAATCGGACTTCGGAAAGCAGTGGGCGCAACCCATAAAGATATTTTGAAGCAATTTCTCATTGAAGCAGTGATGCTTACGGCAATCGGCGGGGCAACAGGGATACTCGTCGGATCGCTTCTTACCGCACTCACCTATGTCGTTCTTTCGCATGTGCTCGCGACTGGCTGGACGTTTGTTCTGCCTCCACAAGCAATCATCCTTGCGGTCGCCGTTTCTACGATCACGGGCCTCGCATTCGGCATATATCCTGCCCGCCAAGCTGCAAAGAAAAATCCGATTGACGCCTTGCGGTACGAATAGGATTGGCTTGGTCTTTTTGCGATACCTCGCTACAATCGAAGGATGGCATCAGAAAAACTCAAAACAAAAGCGGTAAAAATCATAGCCGCTTTTAAAAAACTTCACCCGCACGCAACCATTGCGCTTCAGTACGGCTCAAACTGGGAGCTTCTGGTTGCCGTTATTCTCTCTGCGCAATGCACGGATAAAAAAGTGAACGAGGTGACCGCGAAACTTTTTAAAAAGTATAAGACACTCAATGACTATGTGAAGGCAGAACCTCAAGAATTTGAAAAAGATATTTACCAAACTGGTTTTTTTCGGGCAAAAACAAAAAATATCCTTGCCGCGGCAAAGATGGTGAAAGAAAGATTCAATGGAGAAATCCCAAAGACAATGGCGGAAATGCTTACTCTCCCCGGGGTTGCCCGAAAAACCGCGAATGTTGTTTTGGGGAACGCTTACGGCGTGGTCGAAGGCATTGCAGTCGATACCCACGTACGCCGGCTCGCAAAACTCTTCGGGCTCACGCGGCACCACGACCCAGTGAAAATAGAAAAAGATCTCATGGCACTTCTCCCTAAAAAAGAATGGTTTGACTTTACCTACCGGCTCATTGACTATGGGAGGATGCACTGCACGGCGCGCTGTAAGCATGAAAAGTGCCCCTTAAGGAAAAAAATAGTGAGATAAATAATATTCTATGAATAAAAAAATAAGAGCTGCTCGCAAAAAACATCGAAAAAAGCACGGTAAAAAAGTAGGTCTGCGCAACCGTTAATAATGAAACGGCTTTCAAAAGCTTTCTTCCGAAAGCCATCGCTCGCAGTTGCAAAAGCGCTCCTCGGGAAACAGATTGTCAGAAAAATCGGGAATCACTTGCTCGTAGGAAAAATCGTTGAAACGGAAGCCTATCCGGGCCCTTATGACCGCGCTTCACACGCGTTCGGCGGCAAAGTGACGCCCCGAAACGAAGCTGAATACCGAGAAGGCGGGCATATCTATATTTACCTTGTCTATGGGATGTATTGGCAGCTCAACATCTCAACCGGCACAGCAGGATATCCTGAATGTGTACTCATTCGGGCGCTTGAACCAGTCGTAACTAATAACTCACAACTTATAACTCACAACTCGAAAGGTAAAATTAAAAACTTGGCGAACGGCCCGGGAAAGCTGTGCCGGTGGCTAAACCTTGACCAATCGTTCTACGGCGAAGACGTAACAATCTCAAAGAGAATCTGGTTCGAAAGCCGCGGCAAACCAATAAGCGCGAAGGTGATTAAAAAAGGCCCGCGGATCGGGATTGATTACGCAGGCCACCGCTGGGCCAAAAAACCCTGGCGCTTTTTTGTGTATAAAAATGAG
>JBGPMO010000024.1:0-9050 GCA_041487075.1 Minisyncoccia bacterium | reverse complement strand
GGCCGACTTCCCGCGCCTGGTCTGTTTTCTTACCTGCCTTTTTCCCCAATTTTTGTGTGGTCGCGGCCGCAAGCGTAACCCCATGCTCATCATCAATAAGCTGAACATACAAATACCGATTGCTACGAAAAACAGAAATGCGCGGCCGCTCGCTCGTACCAAAAATTTTACTGCGCGTACGGCGCTTGCGCTGATTTCGTATTCTATTGATTTCAATCGTGCGGTTCATAATCGATTATTTTTCGGCAATAACCCCAGCCACTTTTTTACCCGCTTTCCGGCGAATCACTTCGCCGGCATAACGAATACCCTTTCCTTTATAAGGTTCCGGCTTCTTAATGCTCCGAATTTGTGCGGCCGCTTCTCCTAGCATTTCCTTATTAACCGAAGCGACCGTAATCCGATTTTTCTCAAGCGTAATGGTCACACCCTCCGGCGGCATGAATTTCACCGGATGGGTAAATCCAACATTTAAAACCAAGTTCTTCCCCTCCATAGTAGCGCGAAAGCCAATGCCTTCAATCTCGAGCACTTTTTTAAAACCGAGCGTGACCCCTTCGAATGCATTTTTTAGTAACGCTGCCATAGTCCCCCAGTTAGCGCGCGCCTGCTTATGGTCTAGAGTGGGGGTGAGATGCACGGCGCCATCTTTAATAGTAAGGGCAATATAAGGAAGCACGGGTAACGAAAGATTCCCGGCTTTACCCTTCACTTCAAGGTGCCCGTTTGCCTCCGTCACCGTAACGCCGACAGGGATGCTGATTGGTTTTTTGCCTAATTTTGACATAATCGTATTACCAAATCTCAAAAAGAATTTGTCCGCCTACTTTTGCGCGGCGCGCCTCTTTCATAGTCAGTATGCCCTCCGACGTTGACACCACTGCCATGCCATAATCCTGGCGAACCGCTCGAAACTCACGGTATCCGCTCATCACTTTTTGGGAAGGCCTCGAAATAAATTTCATATCATCAATAGCGCCTTTTCCATCTTTATATTTAAGCTTAACCTCGATCACGCGCTTCGGCATCCGCCCCTTTTTGAGCGCCGCCTCAAGATATCCGTTCTTCACTAAAAGTTCGGCAATCGCCATATCCATATTGGTATAGGATACTTTGAGAAATTCTTTCCTCGCCGCCTGCGCATTTTTTATTTTAATCAGAAAATCAATATACATATATGGGGGCGATTACCAAGAAGATTTTTTAATACCGGGAATTTCACTCCTGCTTGCGAGTTCACGGAAGCAAATGCGGCAGAGATTAAATGCGCGGAGGTACCCCCTTTTTCGTCCGCAACGAAAACAACGCCGAACGTTGCGGGTTGAAAATTTTGGTTTTTTTTGAGATCGTGCAATGACAGATTTTTTCGCCATATGGTTATTTCTTTTCAAACGGGATACCGATCGTACGATAAAGAGTAATCGCCTCTTCACGGTTCCGGAAGCGCCGCGGCACGACCGTAACCTGAAAGCCGAAATTTGCTTTTACCACATCTGAATTCACTTCCGGGAATGTGCCTGCCTCACGAATACCTATTGAAAGGTTACCTTGCTTATCCACCGCAGAGAAGCTGACTCCTCGAAAATCGCGGATGCGGGGCAAAACCACTTTGGTAAGATGGGAAAGGAATTCAGCCATTCGCCGCCCGCGAAGCGTTGCCGTGAGGCCCACCACCATCCCTTCGCGAAGCTTAAACCCAGCAATGGATTTGCGTGCAGGACGGGTCATTGGTTTCTGCCCCGTAATAAGCGCAAAATCTTTTATAATCTCCGGAAGTATTTTTTCCGAGAAATTTGGCTGGCTGGCGATTTTACCAATGCCGGCATTTACCACGGTTTTTTCAATTTTTGTAGTCCAGGTATCCATGGAAAGGGAGCTATCTTTTATAGAACACTTTGACAGCGCTTGCAATAGCGTACGGTTGATACTTTCCCGTCGCTCCGGAATCCAACCCGAACGCCTCGGCCGCACGAAGAACAATACGGCATCACCTTTGAAGCATTAAGCGGGCGCGGCAAATTGATCATTTCCCCTTTTTCCCCTTGCTTCCGAGGCCGGGAACGCTTTTTATACATATTTAATCCTTCAACAAGAACGGTTCCGGCACTCGAATCCACGCGTAATACCTTGCCGGTTTTCCCGCCGTCTTTCCCGCTCCTTATATATACCGTGTCTCCTTTTTTAATACGCATAAGATTTTTTATTAGACGATCTCCTCCGCCATCCCGAAGACTCCTTCGAAACCCCATTCTTTGAGTTCACGGGGTAAGGGGCCAAAGATACGCGTGCCCTTTGGTTCTCTTTTTTCATCGATAATGACAACGGCATTTTCATCAAAACGAAGTTGAGTGCCATCAACTCTCCGCAAGGGCTGGCGCGTCCGAACAACGAGGCATTTTACAATATCTTTTTTCTTAAGCGCTTTCCGAGGCTCTGCAGTCTGGACTGACGCAATCAAAACATCGCCAATATGGGCATAGCGCTTGCGGCTTCCGCCAAGAACACGAAAACACCGCACGATGCGTGCTCCGGAATTATCGGCTACTTTAATGATGGAACGTTCTTGGAGCATACTTATTGATTTTCCAAATCAGGCTTCACTTCAGTAAATATATCGTCTGCATTTTTCATCTTTTCTAGAGCAGGCACGGATGCGAGCGCAGTAACTTTTTCTACAACCTTCCAACGTTTCTCTCGGGAAAGAGGCCGCGTCGCCTGAATCACCACCATATCTCCGGTATGGAACTCGCCCAACTCATCATGCGCCTTAAAACGCCGAGTTACCTTATAGGTTTTTCGGTATTTTGGATGCTCTTTCATAAACGTCACCGCCACCACAACGGTTTTCTGCATTTTATCAGAAACAATTTGTCCAATAAGTTTACGCATATGATTATTTAGTTTCATTTCTAAGAAACGTAAGGATGCGGGCGATTTCTTTTTTAATTCCCTTAATCTCGCGGACATTTTTAACCTTGCCGGCGGCAAGATCAGTGACTAACCCATGCAGGCGATCGCGTTTCTCGTGAGCAAGCTTTAATAAATCGGCGCCTGACCGTCCTTGCAATGCTTTTAAACTGTCTTGTCGTTTGGTCATGGAAAGATTATTTTTCTGCCGCCACAATACGAGTCCGTACCGGAAGCTTAAATCCCGCAAGGCGGAGCGCTGCTCGTGCGGTTTCTTCCGATAGTCCGTCTACTTCAAAGAGCATGCGCCCCGGCTTCACCTGAAACACATAATGATCAACCGCGCCCTTGCCGCCGCCCATGGTAAGTTCCGGCGGCCGCATCGTAATTGGCTTGTCGGGGAAAATCCTGATCCAAATTTTTCCTTCGCGCTTCGCAAAATTCGAAATCGCGCGGCGCGCCGCTTCAATTTGGCGGGAATTCACCCACGCTGCCGTCTCCGCCTTAAGGCCAAATGAACCAAACGCAAGCGTGGTACCGCGCGTTTCTGTTGTCCGATAGCGAGATCGGCCCTTTTGCCATTTGCGATGTTTTACTTTTTTAGGAATTAACATAAAAGGTTTTTAGCTCTTTTTCTCGAATACTTCTCCCTTATAAATCCAAACCTTTACGCCTATCGTGCCGTAACTGTTATAGGAAGTCGCTTGCCCATAATCAATGTTCGCGCGTAGCGTCTGAAGCGGCAGTTTGCCGCGCGAGAGCATTTCGCGGCGGGAAATTTCATTGCCATCAATACGGCCCGAAAGCTTTATTTTTGCGCCTTGCACTTCCCGATTTTGCATCATAAACTCCAAATGCTTTTTCATGACGCGCCGGCCGCCCATACGCTTTTCAAGATCCCACGCAATCTGTTGGGCGACATACTGGGCGGAAATTTCAGAACGCTTCAGCTCTTCAACGTTTAAGCTGATCGAAATTTTCTTGTTCGGGGTTTCTCGCTTCTTTAAGAGTGCGCGTAGCTGTGCTTCAATCGCTTTTGAAAGTTCCTCGATGCCCTTGCCGCCCCGGCCAATCACTAGGCCTGGCCGTGCAACCTTAAGAAAAATCTTATACGTATTATCAATTGAGCGTTCGATCTCAATTTTAACAATCCCGGCAAGAGTCATCTTTTCTTGAATGACGTTTCTGATGGCAAGATCTTCCTCAAGCTCGTTGCCATAATGCTTTTTTGGCCACCAGCGGCTCCGCCAATTCTCGGTAATGCCCAGGCGCAATAAATTTGGTCTAATTTTTTGTCCCATATTCGTGCGTGATGCTTATATCGCTTTTCTGCGGAAAAAACGCTTAAAGAAACCGCGTTCCTCTCTCTTTTTTTCTCGCTCGCCTTTCGGTTGTACGGGTTTTAATTTCTCGCTCTCGCTTTGAGCTTTTGCTTTCTTTTCTTCCTTCTTTTCCTTGATGGGCGGAATAATGGTAAAGCGTTCGGCTTGCGGGTTCGCTGTTTCTTTTAACACCAAGGTCACATGGCTCATTTTTTTATGAATCGGGGTTGCCCGACCCATGGCACGAGGAAGCGAACGCTTCAATATCGGGCCTTGATCAACAGAGATAGAATCAACCACAAGCATATGCGCAAAGAGAGTTTGGTTCGCTTTCGCGTTTGCAACTGCGGAGCGAAGGAGTTTTAAGAGGGGCCTCGCACTTCGCTGGGGCGCAAGCAGTAATTGGGCTTCCGCCTCGGCAACCGACAATCCTCGAAGTGTATGGGCAAGAAGCCGCACTTTCCGGGGCGCAATGTGCAAATAATTCAGCTGCGCTATTTGCTGTTTTAATTGAGCGGTCGGCTTCTCGCCTGAAGTCAGCTTATCGGTTGTCATAATCTGTGCCATAGTTAAAAATTAAATATTCGTTCTACTTTTTTGGCGCTTCGGGGCTTCCGGATGCCGCCTTTGCTTTCTCGAGTTCAGTCGCCTTTGTGGCCGCCTCAATTTCACGCTGCATTTTGCCGCCGTGTTTCGTAAATTTCCGCGTCAGTGAAAATTCGCCGAGACGGTGCCCGACCATTTCTTCTTTAACAGTCACGGGGATAAAATCTTTGCCGTTGTGAACGCCAAAAGTAAACCCGATCATCTCCGGTGAAATTTCTGAATCCCGAGACCATGTTTTGATAACCGTGCGATCCCCTACTTTTAAAACGCTTATCTTTTTGAGAAGCTTCGGATCAACGTATGGTCCCTTTTTAAGTGATCGGCTCATAGTTTTTGATTATCGAACTTTTGGCCGCCGCTCTAAAATCCATTTCGAAGACCATTTTTTCTTATGGCGCGTTTTCCGGCCGCCTGTAATCTTGCCCCAGCGAGTTTTTGGCCGCTTGGTTCCCCGCGGCTGGACGCCTTCACCGCCCCCATAGGGATGGTCAACTGGGTTCATGGCAGTGCCACGAACCGTCGGCCGAATCCCCAGCCATCGTGAACGGCCAGCTTTTCCAAAATTTACCAGATTCCAATCCGGATTTGAAACTTGGCCAATCGTCGCAAAATTTGCGGACGAAACTTTTCTCACCTCTTTTGAGGAAAGTTTAATGATGGCCATGCTTCCTTCATGAGCTAAGACTTCACCGTAACTTCCCGCAGAACGGGCAAGCTTGCCTCCTCCGCCCGGTCGCACTTCAATATTTGAAACAAATGAGCCAACCGGGATCTCGCGAAGCGGAAGCCGATTGCCGGGTTTTATCGGCGCTGTCTTCGAAACCATAATTTTATCGCCCGCTTTCAAATCTTTCACCGCAAGCACATATCGCCGATCGCCATCGAGATACACAATGCGGGCAATGAATGCGGTCCGATACGGATCATATTCAATAGTTTCTACGCGAGCCGGAATATCCATTTTTGATTGCTTACAATCAATGATCCGATAGATCTTCTTTGTGCCGCCGCCCTGATGGCGGACCGTAATGACGCCCCGATGATTCCGCCCCGAGCGGCGCTGACGCCGGCCGGTGAGCGGCTTAAACCGCTTATTGCCCGGACTTAAAAGCTCACCGTAAGGAACGGTGGTCATTTGGCGGCGCGATGGACTGGTGGGGCTATATTGCTTCATAGGCGAATTAGTGCGGTAGAATATCTAATTTCTCGCCTTTTTTCAAGGTAACGATTGCTTTTTTATACCCGGGTTTCACCCCCACCGTCTGCCCCAGGCGCCGCCGCTTCGGCTTCATATTCACTATTCTCACCGACGTTACTTCTACTTTATAGAGCACGCGAACCGCTTTTGCCACTTCGGGCTTTGTTGCACGCCGGTCAACTAAAAAAACATAGGCGCCTCTCTTGCTCCCCTCTACTGCCTTCTCGCTTACCAGCGGATGTTTGATAAGAAATTTATCCATAATCGTTATCGAATGGAGGAAATCGCCGCCTTTTCTATTAAAATCTGTTTGTGCCGAAGCAAATCACGAACATTTAATGCGGTAGGATCAATGCTCATAATATGCGGTAAATTTGCCGCGGCCCGATATATATTTTTATTTCCGGGTGCGGGAATAAGCAGTGAAGATGGAAGTTTGATTGGCTTCGAAAGCGTAAAAAAAGTCGTGAGCGTTTGGGAAAGCTCTTTTGTCTTTGCGGCACGCAGTGCAAAAGATTCGACAACGCGCAATTCATGATCCGTAAGTTTCTTTGAGAGAACGCTCCTGACGGCAAGGCGGCGCATTTTACGATTCAGCCGGACGGAATAATCTTTTTCATTGCGCGGCCCGTGAGAAACGCCGCCTCCCTTCCAAATGGGCGATCTAATCGAACCGTGCCGTGCTCGACCAGTTCCTTTTTGGCGCCATGGTTTTTTGCCGCCTCCGGAAACTTCTCCGCGCGTCTTCGTATGCGCAAGTGGCTTCCGGCGATTTGCTTCAAGAGCGAGTAATGCTTGCTGCACCAAATCGGGATTCCAGCGCACGCCAAAAATATCAGAGCGAAGTTCGATTTCTCCGACTGGCTTACCCGCCAAGTTGTATACCGAAACCTTAATCTCTTTTGAGATTTTTGGGGTGCGGCTTTTGGTTCGCACGTTGGTTACCGGATCCGGAATGGGAATGTGTATCATACGCGGTTTTAAAAAAAATATTCAGCTGGATTTTTGAATTTCAATAACGCTTCTTTCGTGCCCCGGTGTCGCTCCGAGTAAAAAAAGGAGTTTCTTCTCCGGATCAATTGCCGCGATCTGAAGATTTTTGACCGTGATGCGTTCTCCGCCCATACGGCCCGCCATCCGGCGTCCGGGGATAACCCGTTGCGGAGTGGTGTTGCCAATGGATCCCGGCGCACGATGACGGTTTTTCTGGCCATGAGTTTTTGGCCCGCCGCCAAAACCGTACCGCTTCACAACGCCTTGAAATCCCTTTCCTTTAGAAATACCGCTCACCTGTACCCGATCACCCGGGTTAAACCCAAGCATAGCCTCACTCGAAACAACTTGAACTGGGGTAACCCCAAGAGCCCGGTTATCCTTGAAAATCTGGGTCATTTTAAGCTTTTTAGCTTTGATATTCATAATTCATAATTATGAACAAAAACTGCCAGGGGTCCCCAGCAGTTCTTGCCTGCCTAACATTCCCTGAGTTCCCGTTGATATTACAATAAGTTATTCATAATATCAACCCCCTCTTACACCATCTTAATCTCAATATCCACGCCTGCGGGCAGGGTAAGCCGTGAAAGCGATTCAATAATCCTCTGGTTTGGGGAAAGGATATCAATAAGACGCTTATGCACCCGAAGTTCAAACTGTTCGCGCGAGTTTTTGTGTACGAAGGTTGATCTGTTTACGGTGTACTTTTTAATTTCGGTCGGCAATGGAATCGGACCAACGACTTCCGCATCTTGCCGCTTTGCTGTCTCAATAATCTGGCGGCAAGAATTATCCACAAGCTTATGGTCGTAAGCACGGACGCGCAACCGTAACCGTTCCTTTTCCGGTTCTTTTTCTTTTACTTTTTTGATTGCCATACATTCTCTCTCCTCGCTCTCTTATGCCGTAATTTTCAAAACCACGCCAGCGCCCACTGTCTTGCCGCCCTCACGAATGGCAAAGCGCTGTTTCTCTTCGAGCGCAACCGGGGCAATCAATTTTACCTTAATGTTCACCGTGTCTCCCGGCATAACCATCTCTGTTCCCGTAGGCAATTCAACTTCTCCGGTGACGTCCGTGGTGCGGACATAAAACTGCGGCTTGTATCCTTTAAAGAACGGCGTGTGGCGGCCTCCTTCTTCTTTCGAAAGCACGTACACCTCTGCATCAAACTGGGTGTGCGGCGTAATGGAACCGGGCTTTGCAAGCACCTGACCGCGCTCCACATCTTCTTTCTTTAAACCCCGGAGCAGGATCCCGACGTTGTCGCCGGCGCGGCCTTCGTCAAGTAGTTTATTGAACATTTCAATGCCGGTAACCACGCTTTTCTGCGTGGGCTTGAGCCCCACGATTTCAATTTCTTCGTTTACTTTCACGATGCCACGCTCTGCGCGGCCGGTAACCACAGTGCCGCGTCCTTCAATTGAGAAGATGTCTTCAATCGGCATTAAAAACGGCTTTGAGATGTCACGCACCGGATCAGGAATGAATTCATCAAGCGCTTTCACTAAATCCAAAATCGGCTTTGCCGCCGGATCATCGGCGGACTTTACCTCCAGTGCTTTTAAGGCCGATCCGCGAATCACCGGAGTCGTATCGCCCGGGAAATTATATTTCTTCAAGAGCTCGCGCACTTCTGATTCAACCAAATCAATCAGTTCTGGATCGTCCACCATATCCACCTTGTTCAAAAAGACCACGAGTGCGGGAACGCCCACCTGGCGAGCCAGCAAAATGTGCTCGCGCGTCTGCGGCATGGGCCCGTCAGCGGCAGAAACCACAATGATCGCGCCGTCCATCTGTGCGGCGCCGGTGATCATATTCTTAATGTAGTCGGCGTGGCCTGGAGCGTCGATGTGCGCATAGTGGCGCTTTTCCGATTCATACTCCGAGTGGTGAAGGGCAATCGTAATGCCCCGCGCCTTTTCCTCGGGTGCGTTATCAATATCATCAACCCTTTCTTCTTTCTTCGCCCATCCTTTCAAAAAGAGAACGTGGGTAATAGCCGCAGTCAAGGTGGT
>JBGPMO010000023.1:0-9204 GCA_041487075.1 Minisyncoccia bacterium | reverse complement strand
CTGCTTACGCAGGTCCACGCCGAGGAGCCGAACCGTCCTTGCGATACCACCGCCCATGATTAACCTCCATTCTGCCCCCAGTCATGCCTACACCGGCATAACCCCAGGCAGGAAACAGCGGCTCCCATAGCCGCACGCGCGAACGCTCTTATTTTCAGAGTGCACGCGCGTGCGGCTATTCTGCACAATAGCTCGAAATTCTTAAAGAACGAGTTAAGAATAGCAGATGATCAACCATGTGTCAATAGCTTAATTTTTGCGGTTTTTACGCCTTGAAAATCGGACCTATTTTTGCTAGACTTGAGGAGCTTTAGAGGACGTACGAAACCGCTTTTTCGTACGTTCGTATATTTTCCCCTTATGAAATCGTTTCACCAATCACTAGTCACTAACCACTAATCACTATGGTAATAAATTGGTACGGCGAAGGATGCTTCAAAGTGCAAACCGGCGGGCTCACGATCCTCTCGGATCCTTTTGATGCTTCAACCGGACTTACGCCTCCGCGATTTAAAGCAGACCTCGTCTTAAAAACGCTCGTTTCCTATCCTGTTCCTTATCAGGGAACGCGTGAGGAAACCGTTACTTTGGAAGGCGCAGGGGAGTACGAAGTCAAAGGCATTGAGGTGTGGGGTTCGCATATTGAACCATCAGCTCGAGAATTAAAAACGGTGTACCTCGTAAAAACCGAAGAGCTCTCACTCGGATTCCTGGGACATATTGCGAAACTGCCCTCCCTCGAGATTATCGAAGCGCTCGGCAACGTTGATATTCTTTTCATCCCCGCAAACGGCACGCCCTACCTTGAACCCGAGCCCGCCGCGAAACTCATCAAACAACTCGCGCCAAAAATAGTGGTCACCTCATTCATTAAAGTTCCCGGGCTAAAACGCAAAGCAGGCGATGCCAAAGATTTTCTTACCGAATTGGGTCTGAAAGCTGACCCGCAGGAAAAACTCACTATTAAAAAGAAAGAATTGCCCGGCAGCACGCATGCGGTAGTCCTCACGCTCTAAGCTTCTCCTATTATGAGGAACAATCTCAAACATTTTATTACGCATATCCAGAACGCCGATGAGCCGGTGCGCCGCCGCTGGCTTCTCATCCTCTCCGGCAGTTCAATGCTCATCGTTATTGCACTCTGGATAGGATACATAAACCTCATTGTTACCGCGCCCGAAGGGCCGCCTCTCACTGCCGAGGCAACGCCCCCGGCAACTGATCCGGGGTTTCCTAAAATTTTCGGCGCGGGACTCAAAGCGGTGACTGACGAGGCGCGAAAACAAATCGGCGGCGAAAATGAAATCACGATCGAAAATCCAAAAGGAAATTTCCAGCTCTCGCCCGAAAAATTGCCACCGATACCGAGAACAAAATTACCATGAATAGCCACGAGCGAATACAAATCCTATCGGCTAGACTTTAGTGACTAAACCCCACTCTCATGCCTAACATCGAAAAACGCGAAATAACTGCGGAGCTGAAAGAGGCATATCTTGACTATGCGATGTCGGTTATTGTTTCGCGCGCCCTTCCTGACGTGAGGGACGGATTAAAGCCGGTTCAACGCCGGATCCTGTGGGCGATGTGGGACTCCGGCCTCACCTCTGATGCGAGACTCCGCAAATCTGCGAATGTCGTTGGTGAAGTCATGGGAAAATATCACCCGCACGGCGACTCCGCGATTTACGATACCTTGGTTCGCATGGCACAAGATTTTTCCCTTCGCTATCCGCTCGTCATCGGCCAGGGCAACTGGGGCTCAATTGACGGCGACAATGCAGCTGCGATGCGGTACACCGAAACTAAACTTTCAAAAATTGCGGCTGAACTTCTCACCGATATTGAGAAAGAAACTGTTGACTGGCAGGCAAACTATGATGGCTCGCGCGAAGAGCCGAAGGTACTGCCTGCGAAACTCCCGCACCTGCTCTTAAACGGCGCGGTCGGCATTGCGGTCGGCATGGCAACTTCAATCCCGCCGCACAACTTGAATGAAGTGATTGATGCGACCACCCATCTCCTTGACAACCCAAAAGCGGCGGCTGAGGAGCTTTTGACTTTCATTAAAGGGCCTGACTTCCCAACCGGCGGGATCATCTACGACAAGCGCGCGATTGCGGAGGCGTATGCCGTAGGCCGCGGCCCTATCACCACACGGGGCGTTGCTGAAATCAAAGAACGCGGCACGGGACGCGGCGCTTTCGATATCATCATCACCGAAATCCCCTACCAGGTGAATAAATCCGAGCTCATCGTAAAAATCGCGGATATGGTCGGAGAAAAACGCCTTGAGGGCATCAAAGACCTTCGCGATGAATCGGACAAAGACGGGCTTCGTATTGTGATTGAACTCAAAAACGACGCAGCGCCGCAGAAAATCTTAAACCAGCTTTATCAGCACACCGATCTTCAGAAAGACTTCCATCTTAATATGATTGCGCTTGCGGACGGGCTTCAGCCCCAAGTGTTGTCGCTGAAAGATGTGCTCGCGGCCTATATCAGCCACCGCGAAGTCGTCGTCCGGCGCCGCGCGGAATTTGATTTAAAAAAAGCAAAAGAACGCGCCCATATCTTAGAGGGCCTTGCGAAAGCGCTGCATGCCATTGATCGCGTCATCGACACTATTAAAAAATCAGCGAACCGAGATGACGCGCATAAAAATCTGGTTGCCAAGTTTACCTTCACCGATATTCAGGCAAGCGCCATCCTCGAAATGCGGCTTCAAACGCTCGCCGCGCTCGAACAGCAAAAAATTGAAGACGAACTAAAAGAAAAAAGAAAAATAATCGAAGGCCTCGAACTCCTCTTAAAGAGCCAGTCGAAAATCCGGAACGTTATTAAAGATGAGCTTGCCGAAATTAAAACAAAGTACGGGGACGCTCGCCGCACGAAAATAGTTATGGGAGGATTGAAAGAATTCCGGGAAGAAGATTTGATTCCGCAGGAAGACACTGTCATCACTTTTTCCGAATCCGGCTACATTAAGCGGCTCCCGCCCGGAACGTTCCGAACCCAGCGGCGCGGCGGCAAAGGCTTGATTGGATCCGATGTGGCGGAAGAAGATTTTCTCTCACACCTCATCTCTGCAGAAACCCACGACCAAATTCTCTTCTTCACTGATCGCGGGCGCGTCTTCCAAACCAAAGTGTGGGAAATCCCGGCGGCTTCCCGCACCGCAAAAGGGAAACCCATTCAAAATTTTCTTGAAATTCCGGCGGAAGAAAATGTAAAAGCGATTGTCGCCTATCCCGAAAAAGCCGAAGGGCCGCGCTATCTCGTGATGGCGACAAAGCAGGGAATGATTAAAAAAACTTCGCTTGAGGATTTTGGGAATGTCCGGCGCACGGGCATCATCGCGATGAAACTGCGAAAAGGAGATCTCTTAAAATGGGTCAAGATGTCGACGGGCAAAGATGAGCTTATCGTGACAACGGGATTCGGTCAGGCGATTCGCTTCAAAGAGAATCAGGTACGTTCGATGGGCCGAGGCGCGGGCGGCGTTCGCGCCATCCGCCTAAAGAAAAATGATGAGGTCAGTTCGATGGAAATTATAAACAGCGGAAGTGCGAACGCAAAGTCGCAAAAACTGCTGGTTGTTATGGCGAATGGTTTCGGCAAACAGACGCTCATGAGCCAATACCGTATCCAGCGGCGCGGCGGATCCGGCATTAAAACGGCAAAGATTACCGCGAAAACCGGGCTAGTCGTCAGCGCGCAACTGGTTGAGCAAGAGGAAGAAATGATTGCGCTCTCTCAAAAAGGGCAAATCATTAAGACAAAGCTTGCGCACGTTCGGGTTGCCGGCCGCGCCACCCAAGGCGTTAAGATTATGTCGTTGAATGCAGGAGATAAGGTATCAGGGATAACCTGCCTTTAAAGCAACCTGTCTGCCGGTTTTACCTGTCGTCGTAGGCAGGCAGGCTAGTGCGTTCATTGATTTTCAGTTATGAGTTGTCAGTTGTTTGTTGTTCGTTGTACCCTTAAGGCATGCCTCGTTCTCGGCTCATCATCATCGGCATCCTTGGATTCGTTGTTTTGTTTTTTGCCTTGGTATTCTTAGGCATTGTCCCCGGCCGAAACCAAAACGCCGGAGGGAAAGTAACGCTCACCGTGTGGGGTGTTGAACCGCAAAATGTATTCTCGAGCGTCACAACTGCGCTCGAGTCGCGCTATACGATTCAGTACCGGGCATTTGATCCGGCAACCTACGAATCAGACCTTGTCAATGCCTTGGCTGCCGGCAAAGGCCCAGACGTATTCATGTTCCACTCCTCGTGGCTCCCGAAGCATGGAGATTTGCTCGTGCCCGTAAGCGCCGCAGAGCTTTCGCTTTCCACGTTCGAATCCCTCTACCCCACGGTTGTTGAGCAAGACTTTGCTCCGAATGGAGCTGTGTACGCTCTTCCTTTATATATCGATACCTTAGCGCTTCTGGTAAATCGCGACCTCCTCGATTCCGCCGGCATCGCCCTCCCGCCGAAAACGTGGGCTGAATTTAAATCAGTTGCGACAAATCCGAAATTACGCAAACTCGACCGCGGCGGGAAAATTATCGAGTCCAGTGCGGCGATCGGGGGCAGAAGCAATACGATTCACCACGCCGCGGATATCCTCTCCCTGCTCATGCTCCAATCGGGCGTACCCATGGTTTCTTCTGACTTTACGAGGGCTGATTTCTCTCGCGGAGACGCCGCGCTTAGCCTTTACACGGATTTTGCAAATCCCGCATCAAAAAATTACACCTGGAACGATGGGTTGGGCGATGCCTTTGATGCGTTCGCGAACGGAAAAACCGCGAGCGTCTTTGGCTATGCCTCAGATCTTTCGACCATCACCGCGAAAAATGCATTCCTGAAAATGAACGTGGTGCCAGTTCCCCAGCCGAGCGAAGCAAAGCTCGACGTAAATTATGCGGACTATTGGGGGCTTGCGGTTTCAAATCATTCCCAGAACTCAACTGGGGCATGGGGCTTTGTACTTGCCTCTGCCATAGATCCAGTTATTGCAAATCAGTATGCGGTTGCCGCACACCGCCTTCCCGCGCTCCGAACCCTGCTTCAAGGATTAAGCGGGGATGCGAAGTGGGGTGTGTTCGCAAACCAGGCGCTCTCTGCCCGCTCGTGGCCGCAAATTGATCCGAATGCGGTTGAAACTGCTTTCTCAAAAATGATTGATGATGTCGAAAGCGGCCGTGCAACACCTGCCTCTGCAGTCGCCGAAGCTGAAAGCACCATCTCCGAGCTCATGATAAAAAAGAATCCGTAACCAAAAAACCAGCGATGCCTAAACTTTTTATATTTCTAGTGAGCGCCGTACTGCTTGCCTCATGGGCGCCATCTGTTTTTGCCGCTCCCGGTGACCCGCTCACGCTTTTCGGCCACCAATTCAACTGCTACCCCGAGCTCCCCGTGACAAGTCCAAACTCGGCCGACCCGCGCCACGGCTGTGGGCTCCTTGATGCGTTTGAATTCATTGATTACGCCTTTAATCTTCTCATGCGGGACGTAGTTATCCCCATTGCGGTGCTCATGATTATTTGGGGCGGATATTATATACTAACAGCAGGCGGATCAGCCGAACGAGTTAAAAAGGGAAGGAAAATCTTACTTGCGGCAATAGTAGGGGTCACGATTGCCTTAGCCGCTCCGCTCTTGGTTGACCTGGTGTATCAAATCATCCGCGGCGGCAATAAGCCACTGAACCCATAACCCGTCTATGAAAACTATTTTTTTAAAACTCATTGGTATGCAGATCGCTTTAGCCCAGCAAACCGCGCATACGCCGCCAAAATCGCTCCCGCAAATTTATGACAGTCTTATCAGTTATGCCGTTGGGTTTTCTTATATTATTGCGGCGGGTATGATTATTTTCGGCGGCTACCAAATCCTTTTCGCAGGCGCGAATGAAGAGAATTTCAAAAATGGGAAAAAAACGATTACGTATGCCGTTATCGGCATTATCGTCATCTTCCTTGCCCAATCAATTATTGCTATAGTAAGGAATAACATTCTCGGGGCGCCGTGAAAGGTCGAGTAAAGTGTCGCATCATAAGCAAAAATACATACAGAAATTCTATGAAAAAAACTCTCTATCTCTTAGGTATCTTCGCTGCTCTTTCTCTCCCGCTTCTTGCAGGGGCTCAAATTCCTCTGCCTGGCGGTAACCCTTCTCAAGTAGGCGGTGTCATACAAAATATTATTGATTTTGTTACGAATTTCATCTTCATCGTAGCAGTTGGGTTCATCATCTATGCCGCGTATCTCTATCTCACCTCAAGCGGCGAGCAAGAAAAAGTAACTGAAGCGCGAAAAGTTATTACGTATGCAATCGTTGCTATCATCATCGCCTTTTTGGCGCGATCGATTATTTCATTCATCGCGAACTCAATCCTGCACACCACAGTCTAAAAAGCTTCCCGAGAGACGCTGATACAAAAGACCCCCGGTCAGTGCGTAGGCACTGCTCGGGGGTTTTCAGTCGCCGGAGACGACTGATCAGTTGCCTTACCAAATTCTAGAGTTGATTTCGGAAAGGCACGTTAAAGAGCGGGGTTCTCGACTTTGTCACGAAGGCACATCCGCCGGAGATTGAATGAAGCCGTACCGTAAGCTCGCAATCCTTGTGATCGGGCGTTTTTCCCAGATGGAACCCGATGTCATTCGGGATGCCGTGCTTCATGTGATACGCACTCCCGTCATTGTAAGCGGTATCGAGAAATCCATCCGGCGTTACCCAATCAATCGTGGCATCAGCTCCCCAACCAAGCGGGATTTCATCTGACCACACGCCCGGCTCAAGGCGAACCACAAGGGTTTCTCGAGAAAGATTTGCAGAGCGTGGAACGTGAGGCATTGGAAGAACTGTCGGAGCCGTTCCTAAAACCGCATGAGTTCTCGCTGCTTGGGCGAGTTTCTCTTGGGTTTTTGCGAGCGTTGTCGCTGTCCAATACCGCACTCGTTCCACCTGCTCTCTTGCACTGCTTCTGCCGCCAAGAGAGAGTATGACGACAACGGCCACGAGACCGGCCCAAAGGCCAAACCGCACCCGCCCGAGGATCTTTCCTCCCCCGGTATGGTATGAGCCATACGAAACAAGGAGTGCAAAGCTGATGGCAAAAGAAAGGGCTGCGAGTTTGGGATCTGCCCGAAGCGGAACCACGTACGCAATAATGCCGACGACGGCAACGCCGAAGATGATCGTATTGACCACCTTGAGCGCCTTCTTTGCATCCGGCACAAAACGGGCAAGAACAGCAACGAGTACCGGCTTCCAGAGATAGATGAGGAGCGCTACCGCGATCGGAAGACCGACTGCGGCAACCGCACTCATCCACGATCCGTCACCAAACCCCACCTCTTCCGGCGGACGAGCGATATACTCCCGCCGAAGAAAAACTGATTGGCAAAGCACCCACAAGCCGGAGCTAACGGAAGCGGCGGCTACGAAAGCAATCGCCGTGAGCTTCGTCTTCCGCTTCCACCCGCTCGTCCGGAAATCAAGGGTAAACCAGCGAAGCCGGTCTGCCCAGAACCCGGAAAACACAACAAGGAGAAGTAAGGCGGCAAAGCAAGCGACGCTTACCGCCGCCACTATTGGGCCAAACGCACACCCGAAGAATAGGAACGGCATCCCGATGAACGCCGCAAGCGCCACACGAGCAATCCGCTCCGCCTTCCGATACGCTTTCTTCCCTTGCCCGATGAGCTCGCCCGCTGGCACAAACCAGAGTACGAGTGTGTCGAAAAGATTCAGGAGTGCCGTGCGGATTCGCAGGGGCCCATGACGTTCGGGCTTCTCGGGCCTTGGGACAAGAAGTCCTTTTCGCCAGATTGCCGGAAGCTTGGTATAGGCCTCATAGACAATATCCGTAACGCCCTGGATAAAGCTCCCCACTTTCTGTTGGAACCCATCCTTCTCAAGCATGTAGAGATACGCCCAGAACTTCTCTTTCTTCGAATCGCGCGTGCTGGCAAGTTTATTCAACTTGCGAAGGATCTGCTCGGCATTCGGCAGGAAATACACTTCCAGTTTCTCAGAAGAGTCCTTGTCAATCTTGAAAATCGTATCGGCAAGATTGAGGCTGAAATCATCTTCTGTCATGCCCGGCACTTCGCCGCGGATCACTTGCATATAGATCTCAATCAAGCTAGCGAAGTCGCTCGGTGAAAGCGGCTCGAACTTCGCATCTGATTGAGGAATTTCTATTGCTTTGAATCCGCTCCGGTCTCCGATAAGGAGAAACCGGAAAAGCGCTTGCCGCACTTCTTTTTGAAGTTCGTGCCGCTGGAATTTCTCGAGAAAGAAGCCGACAATGTGGCCAGGCTGGTTTTGGGAAGCTTCAGGAACTGCCGCCGCATCCGGCGTGGCACCTGCCGGCGAAGCGGAAAGCTTTTGTACAATCTTCTTTCCCAACAGCACGGCGCTCATGTCAGCGAAAAATCCGAGGATCCACTTTCCGATACTAGCGAAAATACTTTCTTCATTCGCCATTGCCTTCATTTCCTTCGGCTCATCGTGAGCCATTCAGAATTTCAGGTTCAATTTTTCAAAGAGCGCCTCGGCGCTCCCTACCTTAGGGAACGCCCCCTTTAGGCTTGCCTATACTACCATACTAAGATGACCGCGTCAAGTCATTGGGCGGTTGCCAAAAACACTATATTTTACTATGATTTTTAATAGTATTGCTCCTGTGGCGGAACTGGCATACGCGCGGCGCTTAGAACGCCGTCCCTGAACGGGTTGGAGGTTCGAATCCTCCCGGGAGCACCATTGAGGAAATTGCAAGTTTGAAGGGTTCGCCTCGCTTCGCTCGGCGATGATTTTGTATTCAATTTTGGGGGTAAAAACGAATTCACGATTTCGCATTTTGGGGGAAGAAAATTTTTTAATCCTTAATCCTAAAAATCTATGAAATATATACATTACGCTCGCAAGAGCACCGAGGAAGACGATAGGCAGATTTTAAGTATTGAAGCGCAACTCGTAGAGTTGCAAGAGTATGCCGCCAAAGAAAAACTTGAAATTGTCGCCTCGTTCTGCGAGGCCAAAACCGCAAAAGAACCCGGGCGACTCAAATTCGCAGAAATGTTGTCATTGATTGAGAGAGGAAAAGCAGACGGGATTGTTTCGTGGCACCCCGATAGATTGGCGAGAAATAGTGTGGACGGTGGAAAGATTATTCATTTCGTAGATCGCGGCTTG
>JBGPMO010000022.1:0-9251 GCA_041487075.1 Minisyncoccia bacterium | reverse complement strand
CGTCAGCCGTGAATCGAGCATTACCGCAGCAGCTTCATATCTCGTTCTTGAGGTGGAGAGTTCCGGTGTTACGTTTATGGTGCTTCGGAATTCAAACCTCTATTTTAATCATTTTCATGGATGGGCTGAGATTACGGAAGAGATTGGAGGCAAGCAAATTACCGACCAGACATTCCGTGATTATCTGGTAAAAGAAATTGAAAAGGTATTGAATTTTTATTCCAGTAAGTGGGGCGGTTCTGTCGACGGCATTATTCTTGCGGCCGCAAACGCCGCGGAGGAGCTTGAGAAATATTTAAAAGATAATTTTCCTGTTACCGTTGTTCGCCTTGCGCCTGCTTCATTTCCTACGTTTTCACCCGCTTGGTTTTCTGTGTTAGGGTCAGCCCTCCGGGGGCTTCTTCCCCGATCGGAAGATGTTTTTTTGAGCCTTACGGCGGAATCGGTACAGATGAAATACCGAGAAGCACGAGTGATGCAGTTCTCTAATTTTTGGCGGAATGTGGGAGTAACCGTTACTCTTTTTATGCTGATTCTTTTTGCGATTGGGTATCTTTTTCTTGCTCGGGAGGCGCAATCGTTAAAGATCCAAGCGCAAGGAGCAGCGGCGACACAAGAAGCCGTAGAGCTTGCGGGGCTTGAAGCGAAGGCAAAGGCATTTAATGAGCTTGTTGCCGTTGATGCGAAGGCAGTTCAAGTGAGTATGGATTGGCCGGTGCTCCTTACCAAGATAAATGATCTTTCAGCGGGGACTGTGACGCTTACCAAGATTACGGTCACTAATAGATTAGTAAATCTGTTTGGCGTTGCGTTAAACACCGAGGCGATTTTCGGTTTTCGCGATCGGTTAAACCATGAAGCAAAATTTGAGGCCGTTGATTTGCCGCTTCGCAATATCAAAGATCGCCCCGATGGATCAGCGGATTTTAGTATTGTTTTCCACTTAAAAGAAGGGGCATTTTAAGAACCGCTTCTTTAAAAGAATTTCGAAGCATAATTTTATTTTCAGTGGAAATTTTTCGGAGCACGAAAGCTCCGGCTTTTGATCGGTTCGTATGACCTCGGATGCCGATCCGAAGGCGCCAGAAGTTTTTTGTTTTCAGGGCGGTAATGATACTTACGACTCCTTTATGCCCGGCTGCGCCGCGGCCAAAAGCGTATTTTATTTTTCCGAGCGCAATATCACTATCATCATGAACAATAAGGAGCCCTTCCGGTTTTACCTTTGTTTTAATAAGGGTGCGCCGTACGAATTCACCAGTCTCATTCATGAAGGTATCGGGCGTCAGGAGCCGATTCGCTGGAGCGGAGAAGGCGTCAGTTTCCCGGAGGTAGGCGATAAAATCCGCGCCGACGTTATGGTACGTCCCCGCATACTCTTTTTCCGGATTTCCGAGTCCTATAATAAGCGCTATCTGCATCTTGAAATTATGGTTTGATTATAGTAGAATCTGACAGATTCTCCTATTATGTTATCCGTAAGAAATTTCCTGCGTTCTTCGTGGGAGGTGCTTGAAGTGGTGTTTATCGCGACCGCGACCGTATTCGTAATACGGACTTTTTTAGTTCAGCCATTTCTGGTTTCCGGCGCTTCCATGGAAAAGAATTTTTCCGATGGAGATTATCTTATCGTTGATGAGATTACCCAGCGTTTCCGAGAATTTGACCGGGGAGAAGTTATCGTATTTCGTTATCCTCGGAACCCATCAACCTTTTTTATTAAACGGATTATTGGCCTTCCCGGGGAACAGGTATTCAGTGAGAATGGGCAGATTAAGATCAGGCGCGATGGTCAGGTAATCGCACTAGATGAGAAGTATCTTTCAGCAGAAGCGCTCACGAGCCATGATAATTTTCCTTCTATGACCTTAGGTCAGAATCAATACTTTGTATTAGGCGATAATCGGCTTCACAGTTTTGATTCTCGGAGCTGGGGCACGGTTGGACGGGAATATATCATTGGTACCGCCCGCCTTATTCTTTTTCCATTTAATAAGTTTCAATTCATTGAATCGCCGGCGTACACCGGCATAACCAATGGCTAATGTAACAAAACAAAAAGTGCCCACGATTCAAGCTCCGAAAGGCATGCATGATATTCTGCCAGGAGATCAGGAGTTGTGGGCGAAAGTGAGAAAAACCGCGAAAGACATCGCGGACTATTATAATTTCTTGCGTATTGATACGCCTCTCCTTGAGCGCAGTGATCTTTTCGAGCGATCGATTGGCTTTCAAACTGACATTGTGGAAAAGCAGATGTTTACGATAAAGACTAAGGGCAAGGAGGAGCTGGTGCTCCGGCCGGAGGCCACGGCGCCCGTGGCGCGCGCTTTTATTGAGCACAGTCTCGGGCAAACGCTAGGCCTTCCTTTGAAGCTCTATTATGAAGGGGCTATGTTTCGTTATGAACAGCCGCAGGCCGGACGCTACCGGCAGTTCCATCAGCTTGGCTTCGAAATTATTTCGGGAGATGACGATCCTATTTTAGACGCACAAATTATTTTGGTTTTTTTCCGTTTTCTTGAGGGATTAAAAATAAAAGATGTCACCGTAGGGATCAATTCAATCGGCTGTAAGAATTGCCGGCCCGGCTATCGGCGCGAGCTGCAAGCGTTTTACCGCGGGCGGCGAGGAGAACTGTGCGAAGACTGCAAGCGGCGCCTTGATACTAATCCGCTTCGCCTTCTCGATTGTAAAGTTCCCGGCTGCCAGCCGGTGAAGGAGAATGCTCCCATCGCGGTTGATCATCTTTGCAATGCCTGCCGCAGCCACTTTCGAACACTGCTTGAATATGTGGAAGAGCTGGGGCTTCCGTATCGCCTTGATCACCGATTAGTTCGCGGGCTCGATTATTATACAAAAACTGTTTTTGAGATTTCGGGAGATGGAGGCATCGCGCTTGGCGGAGGAGGACGGTACGATTATCTCATTGAATTGTTGGGAGGGAAGAATTCTCCGGCAGTCGGATGGGCAGCCGGGCTTGATCGGATTGTTGAGTTTATGAAGGCGAAAGGGATTGCCGCTGCGTCACGGTTGAAACCCAAGCCCTCTTTGATTTATATTGGAGAGCTCGCGAAAAAGAAGAGTTTAAAGCTCGTGGAGGAGCTGCGGCGCGCGGGCCTTGAAATCACCGAGATGCTTGGTCGCGAATCGTTGAACGCACAGCTTCGCAATGCAGATAAGATTCATTCGCCTTATGCATTGATTCTTGGCCAGAAAGAGGTATTCGAGGAAAGTATTATTGTTCGGGATATGAAGTCCGGGGTTCAGGAAACCGTACCGCTTGCGAAACTCGTCGAAGTCATAAAGAAGCGGCTCAAATAATTATGGAATGCCTTTTTTGTCGGATAGGGAAGGGGGAGGTGCCTGCTCAAGTTATTTATGAAGATGCGCATTGCGTTGCGTTTCTTGATATCCATCCTCGTGCTCCTGGCCACGCGATCGTCATCCCGAGGTTGCATGCAGAGAATCTTTCGGGGGTTCCGGCCCGCGACCTAGGGCCACTGTTCCAGGCGGTGGAAGCCGTAACCGCAAAGATTGGAAGGGCATTGGGGGGAGTAGGATTTACCATTGGCTGGAACCATGGCAAGCAAGCCGGGCAACTCATCGATCATCTCCATATCCATATTATTCCTCGATTTGAAAATGACGGCGGCGGATCTATTCATTCTGTCGTCGATAATCCCCCTAAAACGTCGATACAAAAAATGAGTGAACAAATTAAGGAAGCATAACACGTATGGCAGGAGTTGAAATCAAAAAGCGCGAAGGGGAATCGGTGAGTTCGCTCATCTACCGCTTCACAAAAAAAGTCCAGCACAGCGGTGTTCTGCGCGAGGTAAAGCGGCGGCGTTTTCGGGCGCGCGCCGTCAGCCGAGTGAAGCGAAAATCTTCCGCTCTTCATCGCGTAACAAAACGCGCTGAAATCGAACGCTCAAAAAAACTGGGCATAACTATTGAGCGATAATGATAAAAGAACAGCTTATTCTCGAGAGTAAGGCAGCGTTGAAATCAGGGAACGAATTCGAACTCGGCGTGCTTCGGCTTCTTACCTCTGCGCTGCACAACCGTGAAATTGAAAAGAAAACAAAAGGAGAAAATCCTTTACTCACGGAAGACGAGGTCATCCAACTGCTTCAGACTGAAGCGAAAAAACGCCGAGAGGCAGCAGATCTTTTTCGGAAAGGCGGCCGCAATGACCTTGCGGAGAAAGAGGAGCGTGAGAATAGAGTTATCGCACGTTATCTTCCGAGTATGTTGGCAGGCGAGAAACTGGAGCATGCCGTTTATGACGTAATGGAGCGTGCCGGTGCTGCTGATTTTCCTGCCGCCATGAAAGCGGTGATGGCCGAACTGCGAGGGAAGGCCGACGCGAAGGTTATCACGGAGCTGGTGCGCCGGAAGTTTTCTAGTTAATAGATATGAAGCATGAGGTTTCAGTTACGGTGGTTGATGGCCGGTCGAGAAGGTTTGCGCGGGAAGTGAAAAGCGCTTCTAAACTTCTCCTCCGCCTTCGGGGATTAAAGCGGGAGACATTTGACGTTTATTTAGTGGGAGAGCAATTCATGCGCCACAATGTTCTTGCCTTTCGGGCGACGAAGAATTTTCCTTTCCCTGACGTGCGCGGGAAATATCTTGGAGAAATCTATTTAAATCCTTTATTCATCAGCCGGCACCATGAAAGTCTCCGTTTTATGCTGGTGCACGCCTTTTTACACTTGCTGGGATATGACCATAAAAAGCGCCGTGATAGAATACAGATGGAACAGGAGGAAACGAAACTTCTTTCAATAAAAGAGTTATGTCACATTTTATAGTCGGCCTTGACATTGGTTCTCGGACGATTAAAGCAGTTGTGGGAGAGGTACGGCGGGATAACAGTCTTGCGATGCATGGTGTTCTTAAGATGCCCTCGGCCGGCGTTCGGAAAGGCGTTGTCGCGGATATTGGGGAGACTACGCAGGCGCTTTCGCCGGTTATCGGTGAGATCAAAAAGATTTCAAAACAGGCAGGCGCGAATATATATCTTGGCGTGGGAGCTTCGGACGTGCGCGTTCAGCCATCGGTTGGCGTTGTCGCTGTTTCACGAGCGGACTACGAAATCTTTGAAGATGATGTGAATCGGGCGATTCAAAGCGCGCAGGCGATCAATCTTCCGAACAATCGGATGATTCTTCACGCGATTGTCCGCGAATATATCGTGGATGGCGTGAAAGACATTCGAGATCCGTTAGAAATGGTGGGGAATCGACTTGAGGTTAATAGTCTTATCATTGATGCCTTTGCTCCCGCGGTAAAGAATCTTTCAAAATGCGTTGAAGTGTTGGGAAGTGATTTGGGCGGGCTTATTTTAGGCCCGCTTGCGGCTGCTCGCGCAGTGCTGACTAAGAATCAGCGTGAGCTGGGTGTTGCTTTGGTTGATATTGGGTTTGGAAAAACAAGTATGGCAGTGTATGAAGAGGGGAAATTACTGCACACGGCGATTTTCCCCGTTGGATCAGGAAATGTAACGAATGATCTTGCCATTGGCCTTAAGATTTCGGTTGAGGCGGCAGAGACCGTGAAGCTTTCGTATGGGTCGGCGCTCGCGCGCGAGGTGGGAGGGCGCGACCTCCTTGATCTCGTGAAAATCGATTCTCGAGCGCGGGGAAGTGTCACTAAAAGATTCATCGCGGAAGTGATCGAGGTTCGACTTGCTGAGATTTTGGAATTTGTGCAAAATGAATTGAAATATATCGGGCGGGCAGGGAAGCTGCCGGCAGGAGTGGTGTTTGTCGGCGGAGGTGCTAAGATTCCGGGTATTGTTGAGCTCGGGAAGCAGGAACTGAAACTGGCTGCACAGGTCGGCATTCCCGAGCTTTCGCCTCTTCTCATACAACATGACATTGATTTAGGAGCGAAGCTTGAGGATCCGGAGTTTGCTTTAGCGTTAGGGCTTCTGTTCTCGGGGTATGACAAAGCGCTTGAAGGAAAGCCAACGCACCTGCCCGTTCATGGATTCTTCAAAAAATTTCTGAATTATTTTGCCCCTTAGTGCGACATTTATGAATCCTATGACAAAAATAAAAAAAGATGTTCGCACCCCGTTGAGTTATGCGGTTCGCATTAAAGTAGTTGGCATAGGCGGCGGCGGCGGCAATGCGGTTTCCCGCATGTCGAGCTCTATGAATGTGCGGGGGGTTGAGTTTATCGTTATCAATACCGATGTTCAGGATCTCGAGAATTGTAATGTTCGCAAGCGGATTCTGATAGGAAAAAATATTACGCGGGGACTTGGTACGGGTATGAATCCTGATCTTGGCCGTCAGGCGGCAGAAGAAAGCCGCTCTGAAATCGTAGAAGCGCTACGGGGCACTGATCTTGTTTTCTTAACGGCAGGCTTAGGCGGCGGCACGGGTTCAAGCGGGATTCAAGTGCTTGCGGAGGTTGCTCATGAGCTTGGCGTGCTTACTGTTGCGGTGGTTACGAAGCCATTCGCCTTTGAGGGATCCCATCGGAATCGGATTGCGCAAGAGGCACTGGCGAAGCTTAAGGAAAAGGTAGACACCTTGATTGTGATCCCGAACGATCGTGTCTTTTCAATCATTAAAAAAGACACGCCTCTCATTAGGGCTTTTGAATATATTGACGACGTTCTTCATTCTGCCGTTGAGGGAATCTCAGAGCTTATTGCGATGCCGGGGATTATTAATGTGGATTTTGCTGACGTGAGAGCGATTATGAAAGACGGCGGGACTGCGCTTGTAGGTGTCGGCATTGGTACGGGCCAAGATCGTGCGACCGCCGCCGTGAATCACGTTATTAATTCACCCCTTCTTGAAGTTTCTATTGATGGGGCAAAAGGGGTGCTTTTCGGCATTGCGGGGAATCGCGATCTTAAAATGGCGGAAATTAACGAAATCGCAAAGATCATTGCCGCATCAGTAGACCCCTCCGCGAAAATTATTTTTGGCGCCTATCATGATCGAAAATTGAAAGCTGGGCAGTTAAAGGTGACTCTTATTGCGACTGGTTTTAGCGATCAGATGATACGCGGGGTAGAATCTCTGCCTACGCTTTTTACCGAGGCAACAAAGCTTCCTAAACATATGTCTGACGTTAAAGAACATGCAGAGCATCTGAAAAAACAGAAGAATGCGCATGCATCAAAGGCTCTGCCTGATGGAGAGGAGAAGAATTCTGATATTTGGGAAATCCCAACGTTTCTCCGCAAACGAAAATGAAGTTCCGCGGGCTTTTGCGTCTGCGGTATCAGAGGTTCACCCCGCCTTCCCGCGGGGATTTACTATATTAGGTTTTAAAAAATCGCTTGCCTTCTTCGTTTGCCAAGAAATAAGCTCCGAGCAGTGCTGCGATGAGCATCCATTGCGTCCTCGACAATAGTACAAAGTGGAAGATACTCCGAGCGAAGGGCATGAGCGTCAAGACGATCGTGGCTCCAATCGCGATGCCGGAAGCAATCACGATTTGCCCTGAAGGCGCTTTAGCTTTCAAGATGGGGAGAAAGGTCCGCAGTGATATAAAGGCGACAATCTCGGTCAAGATACTGAAGATAAACCACCCGGTTTGAAGGGATGATGCGCCGAACGTCCTAAAAATAAAGAAGAATATAAGATCGAAAAACGAACTGACCGCTCCAAAGACCATAACAAATAAGTAAAGTTTCTTGAAATCATAGGCATGCGGCTTATGAATTTCGTTTACACCTACCGTGTCAAGGGAGATGGCGATCATCGGCAGATCACTCAAGAGATTGACGAGAAGGATCTGGATGGAGAGGAGGGGAAGATAGGGCAGGAGAAACGAAGCAATGATTAATGAAAGGAAGTTCCCGATATTCGCGGAAAGGGTGGTGCGGATGTATTTTGTGACATTGGCAAATATTTTTCTCCCTTCGGCAATCCCTTGGGCGATAACCAGGAGATCTTTATCGAGGAGGATGACGTCCGCGACATTCCTTGCCATATCAGATGAATTATCGACTACCATCGAAAGATGAGCCGCCTTAAGCGCGGGGACATCGTTGAATCCTTCGCCTAAAAACCCTACCGCATGCCGCCGCTCTAGGGTTTCGATAATGCTTTGTTTATGAGAGGGGAGCGTCCGTGCAAAGACAACGCAAGATTCGGCTGCCGCTTCCCGTTCTTTCCCGGTGAGTTTTTCAAACGCTTCTCCGGTCATAACCTCGTTTTCAGAGGTAATGAGATGAAGCTTTTTCCCGAGCGCGGTTGCGACTTCCCGAGAGTCACCGGTAATAATCTTAAAGGTCAGCCCCAGTGCCTGAATAAGCTCTATCGCCTGCGATGAAGTTTCTTTGAGCGGGTCTCTAAAGGACAAACAACCCACGAAGGTAAAGCCACTTTCTTCTTCCTTAATATGAGGAGAAGCACTGGAAATCTTTTTATATGCAACGCCAAGGACTCGCTCGCCTTTTTGCCCGCGTTCACGGAACCATTGGAGCACGTGTGCTTTTGCCTCTCCGGTGAGCGGCTCTCCCCCATTCTTTCCTTCAATGAGATGCGAATGTTCTAAGAGTATTTCAGGAGCTCCTTCGCCGACAAGGTACTTTACCCCCGCTTCTTCGAACAGCACGGTTTTTATTCTTTTTGTGGCATCAAAGGGAAAGGCTTCAAGAAAATTAAGAGATGCGAGCTTGGTAATGACATTCCTCGGAGCTGCTTCAAAGATTGCTTTATCAAAAGGGTTATAGAGTTTGCCAAGTTTTTTCCCGTTTAATGCGTTTGCGAGAGCAAGTTTAAATAGCAAAGGTTCAGAACTTCCGAGAGATGAGGAAAATTGAAGTTCGTTTTTGGTAAGCGTGCCGGTTTTATCGGTACAGATAATATCAACGCTCCCCAGGTCCTGAATGGCAGAAAGGCGCCGGATAATAACTTTTTTCTTTGCGAGGAGTAGGGCTCCTTTTGAAAATGCGAGCGCTACGATGAGCGGCAAGGCTTCGGGGACTACGGCAACGATGAGGGCGACGAGAAAGAGAAGATAGCTAAAAGAGATTGCGCCCGATACAAAGAATTGAACGGCAAGAATCAAGGACGCGAGAATTAAAATCAGGTTAGTGAGGGTCGCGCCGATGGAGCGAATATGTTTTTCAAAAAGGCTTGGCCGTTCGATCTGGCCAATTTTCTCGAAAATATTTGCGAAGTAGGTGTGTATGCCGGTAGCCATGACCACTCCTTCCCCAAAACCTCCCACGACTATGGATCCCAAAAAGGCGATATTCGTTGCGGCAAGAT
>JBGPMO010000021.1:0-9253 GCA_041487075.1 Minisyncoccia bacterium | reverse complement strand
TCTCCTTTATTGGGGCCGGGATGGTGTTTTTATAGTCCCGCTCATCAAAGAAATCTCTGCTCGACCCTTGAGAGTAATTGTTTGAGTTTGCATGTAGAAGAATCAAAAAATATTGAGGACTGTAAAAAAATCAGTGAAACGAATCCACTGGACGCTGTTTCTCGTGGCGCATGCTATGGCACAATTGCCGGAATACAAAAGAATATTAATCTTTGCGAAGAAGTGGTAAGAAAAAATGATTGCTACGCCGCTTATGCACATGCAGCACAAGATAGCAGTGTTTGCGAAAAAATTAGCGGCACCGATCAAGCAGTCGTGATCTTACACGATGCTTGCTATATACAATTGATAGCTGATTCAAAAAATCCCGCACTGTGCTCTAAAATCCTTTCTCCACAGATTAAACAAGCTTGCAATAGTAAATTAAATAGCAATAAGTAATACTAAAGAAGTTCCGCAACTTTCTGCACGTGCTTAACTAACGTACTCACATACCCCCATTCGTTGTCGTACCAAGAGAGAACCTTCACGAGGTCGCCATCAATCACTTTCGTAAAGTTCAAGTCCACAATCGCGCCGTAGGGTTCGCCGAGAATGTCGGAGGAAACGAGCTGCTCGTGCGTCACTTTCAAGATCCCTTTCCAGCGCGGCTCGGATGCAGCTTTCGTGAGAATGGCGTTCACTTCTTCAACCGATGTTTTCTTTTTTGCGACAAAGGTAATGTCGGCGATAGAACCGGCAACCGTGGGCACGCGCATGGCGAGGCCGTCGAATTTACCCGCGAGCTCTTTTACAATTCTCGTCACTGCAATTGCGGCGCCGGTGGTCGAAGGAACGATGTTTTGGGCTGCCGCTCGTCCGCGACGGAAGTCCTTGCCCTTGGTGGGACCGTCCACAATGTTTTGAGTCGCGGTGTAGCCATGGACGGTGTTTAAAATTGCTTTTTTAATGCCGGGGTTTTCCGAGAGAATTTGGATTACGGGTGAGGCCGCGTTCGTGGTGCAAGAGGCGTTCGATGAAAGCTCGGTGGTGTTGAGCACTCCCTCGTTGATGCCCATCAAAACCGTTTTCCCGAAATCGCCGTCGTCATCCTTTGCCGGAGCGGTTAAAATGACGCGCTTTGCGCCCGCGTCTAGATGCACTTTTGCTTTCTCAAACGATTCAAGCACGCCGGTTGATTCAACCACAATGTCGACGCCGAGTTTCTTCCACGGGAGTACGGTGGGGTCTTTAATCTGCAAACACTGGACTGCTTTCCCTGCAATAACAAAGCTGCCATCTTTCACCACGACTTCTTTATCATACTTGCCGTAGACCGTGTCGTATTTCAAAAGATAGGCGAGATTTTCTTGGTCGCCTAAATCATTGATGGCAACAATGTCGAGGCCTTTCGCGCCGAACGCTTGCCGAAAAAAAATCCGCCCGATCCTGCCAAAGCCATTGATTGCGATTTTTGCCATGTCGGTAGTTTATCTATCTATGTTTCAATCGAAACCGCTTGCCCCGTGGTTCCGCCACGGCGGAACTTTACGGGGCTAATTGCGATTTTTGCCATAAAAATAACCAACGACTAATAACCTATAACTAACCACTTCATTATACCGGATTCTTTGCGCCATTCAAACTCACAAAAGTGATAAGCCCGATTGCCATCATGACGGCGCCATAGATGAACGCAGGGACTTCCCCCCAGAGGGTCCAAATGCTCCCGCCGATCACGCCAGCCAAGAGTGACGAAATGCCGATTGCCGCACCCAAAAATCCCTGCCCGCTTGCCATGACTGTCCCGGGAACCAGCTTGCTCGCAAACGATCGTTCGATACCGTCGGTCATTGCCGAATACATGCCAAAGAGGATAAATCCGAACACAATACCCAAAGGCGCCGAGGTTGCGGCAAAAAGAGCGTACGACGCAATTGCCACTAAAAATCCGGATATCATGACGCCGCGATCAGTGATGCGGTCCGCAAGCTTCCCAAAGGGAACTGCAAACAACGCGAAGGAAATATTATAGACAAGATACATGAGCGGAATGTATGTGCCGATGGCGCCTAAATCCTGTGATTTTAAAAGCATCACCGAAATCGGCATGGCGCCTAACCCGAAAATAAAAATAGAAACGATAAAACGCTTAAAAGCATCGCCAAAGTAATCCAGAGAGAAAGAGAGGGGTGGCCGTGACCGAGGCGGCTCTGCGATCCCCGGCTTTCTTTCTTCAACAAAGAGAAATGAAGCTACTGCCAAGATTCCCACCGTGAAGGCAATGAGGAAAAGCGTCCGATAATCGCCTGCAATGAACGGCAATACCATAACCGCGGCAAGCGGCCCTAAGATGCCGCCCATTGCGTCCATGGCCCGCTGATAGCCGAATGACTTGCCAAGCTCGTTTGTCGGAACCGATTCTGCAATCAGTGCATCGCGCGGAGAATCGCGGAAACCCTTCCCAATCCGATCTACGGCGCGGAGCATAAAAATCTGCCAGATATTCCCCACGAAATAAAGAATCCATCGCGTGAATGCGGAAAGGCTGTACCCAGAAACCGCAATGGCCTTCCGCCGCTGCATCTTATCCGAGAACCAGCCGGAGGCAATCTTCAAAATACTCGCGAGCGCATCCGCGAATCCTTCTAAGAAACCGATGAAAATCGGCGCGGCACCAAATGACGAGACTAAAAACGCAGGCATCACCGCAACGATCATCTCTGCCGAAAAATCGTTAAAGAGACTCACAAGCCCCAGAAAAAAGACATTTGGGATAAGGCCAAAAATGCGCCGGCGCATATCTTTTATTCTAATCGAATTACCACTGGCTCGTCTTTTTGAATGCTCTTCGCCGCAACGGTTCCTGCCCTCACTTCAAGTACCCGATTCACTGGCTCCGGGGGATAATACACTTTCGGTATAAAACTATTGTCAGGGGAAAGATGCTCCGTAACTCCCGCCACTCGATCACCGTTTATCCAGATGATATCAATCGGGATTTTCATGCCCTGCATCCAAAATCCGTATGCACTCGGATGATCAAAGAAAAAAATCATTCCCTCATGTTCGCCGAGATTCGTGCGGCCCATGAGCCCCTTTGCGCGGAGTATATCGGTATCCGCGACATCAACTCTGAACTCCTGCTTGCCGATCCTGATATCCGCATGCCTGGTACTCCCCCGCATGAAGGCGTACGCAGCATAGGCGGCTACGCCGATGGCCACTATGGCAAGAAATGCAATGATAATCATTTTATTGCGACGCATGGATAAAATGAAAAGCCACTATCCCAAAAGCAACCGCAACATTCAGCGACTCTTTCCCCCCATACATAGGGATTTCAAGAATGGTATCACATTTTGCGAGAAGGGATGGCGGAAGGCCGCGGAGCTCGTTCCCAACCACGAGCGCAACGCGAGACAAATATTTGGCAGGACGCATTTTGAAATAGGGCACAGATTTTTTAGACTGTTCAAGCGCAAAAATCTTATATCCTTCCTGCTGCAACGTCTGAATGAGGCGGACTCCTGAAACGCACTTTTCCCACGCGACCTGATGCTCGGCACCCAGAGATACCTTGGCAAGCGGCATCCGAACATTTCCAAAACGATCGAGGGGTGAGGGCGTGATGCCCGAGAGATAGAGTTTTTCAATCCCTGCCGCATCAGCCGTGCGGAAGATCGAACCGACGTTATGCAAACTTCTTACATTGTGCAAAATTGCCACCATTTTTCTATGATACCCTTTTTTAAAATGCTATACTAAACATCATGTTCCGATTTTTGAAAACTATCGCTGCGCTCGCGATTCTCTTGGGTATCGCACTTATTATTATTTACGTTCTGCCGACCGACATTAAGCTGAAAGGACTCTCTCTCATCGAGAGAGCATTGTCGGCCTCCGTCCGAGAAAAAATAGAAAAACTGACTTTGAGTCCGGTAGAGGAGCGCAGTACCGTTATTGCGAAGCTCGATGAAAATCTGGCAGGACTCGGACAGAATCCTTCAGCTGAAAAAAGGCAGACGCTCCTTACCGATGCTCAAAAACTCATTGCCGAGCTTAAAACTTTAAACGAAGCGCCCTCGCTTACCGAGGCAGTAACGGCAAATCTCACGCGCGCCGTTCTTGGAAACCAAAGCTGTAAAAAATGATAAGACCCGCACCTTGTGCGGGTCTTATGGACGTTGCTTCGGTTTCTCCCTCTCGTGGGTGGGTTTCTCAACTTTACCCCTATCCCCTTTAATATAAGCAACCGTGGCTACGACTACCGGATAATCGAAGGGATAGAAACTACTATGCGTAATCTCGCCCTTCGCATCCATGTGCAGTTCGAAAACCGCATGGCAAGACCGGCACCCCTCATACTCCGAAAAGCAATGCAATTGTTCCGAGTGTATAGTGCATAAGGTCTCGGTTTCGTTGCCGCAGAAACGACATTGCACGAGAAACCTCCTCTCTCAAAAGAACCGCTCATAAGAATAGCAAGTGTGCCGTGAAAATCAAATACGCAAAACTACAGGAACCAACACTACGGTTCAAGCGGGCTTTCGGCATGCTGCGGATGAGCGAGTGCCCGAACCTCAAAGTCTCCGCTGTTATTATCGGTATCACAGCCGTTTCCCCATAACTCACCGCTGGCAAAGGGCGAGAGGCAACTCCTCTGCCAGGCTTTGCGCTCAAGACTTTGGTTTGCTTCTAAAACAGCCGTGAGCGACATTCCTTCGAAAAAAGGATTTTGGAGATCTACGCCCCAGGCGACCGCATCAATCACCGTGCCGGAAGAATCTTCAAGCGCAAGAGAGTTATGCGCCGCGAGCGAAGCAGTGCTTGATTCGTCCGCACCAATTGAGGCGGCATATCCATCGTCAGAATTTGCCCAGAGAAAAAATCCGTGCGCGGGAATTGATTTTCCTGTTCCGAAAACCTTAAGAGAAGATTCGTTGCCGCTTTGGGTTCGCTTCCGGAGCTTCCAGCCGGCAAGATTTAGATCTGTGCCCGTGGGATTGTAAAGCTCGATAAAGTCGCGCGTGGTTGAACCCGTGGAGCCGGAAAACTGAATTTCGCTTATGACCACGTGGGCCACGCTTCCGGCTAAGGGCAGCGCAGGAGGAGGCGGGGAAACAGCTGTTGGCGGTCGAGGAATCACGGGCGTTTTCTTTTCCGACACAGTCGGTGGGGCTTGATTCGATTTTTGAAGTGTTTTTTCTCCGGAAACCGGCTCTTTGGACGACTGCAATGCATCTACGGCAAAATGCGCGGCCGGCGTAAAGCCCCCATTACCTAAAAGTAATTCTCCACTCTCTCCCCGAAGCAAAAAATAAAAAAGGAGCGCGACCAAACCCACAAATCCTAAAAGGATGATTTTCGTCTGCATTGCCACAAGCCGAATTTTTATTCGTGCTTTTCTGCTGCGGGGCTTGCTTTGTTTTTAGCAAGAATATAGGCATAGGCGGCAAGCGTGCCCTTCACGGCGTCGCCTGCTGAAATATTGTTTTGTTTATAGGGATCATCGGTAATATCGCCGGCGGCAAAGATTCCCGGCACCGAGGTCGTCGCATGTTTCGAATCAATAATGACCTGCCCCCACTCATCAAGCGCAACCAGATTTTTGACCATTTCCGAATTCGGGACAGACCCAATTTCTACAAACACGCCCTGCACGTCGATTTTTTTCTCTTCATTAGTCTTCCGATCGGCATAACGAAGGCCAGTGACGAATGCCTCTCCCAGTATTTCTTTAGTCTTCGCATTTAAAATGATCTCCGCCTTGGGGTGCTTCCTAATTTCCTCTTGGGTTACGGGATCTCCTTTCAAAGCATCGTTGTGGTGCAAGAGATAAATTTTCTCGGCATACGGGAAAAGATCGACGACCGCTTCAAGCCCGGCATTCCCTCCGCCTACCACGGCGACTGTTTTTCCTTTAAAAACAGGTGCGTCGCAAGTAGAACAAAATGCCACGCCTTTTCCATCCAGCCGGTCCTCTCCCGGAACACCAAGGCGGCGCCGGCGCGCACCAAGCGCAAGCATAATCGCCCTCCCTTCGTAGCGCTCTCCTTGATCCGTCTTGACTAAAAAATGATGTGGACGGTTTCCCGATCTTCCAGACACCTTTTCAATCGCAACCGCTTTCTCCGGCATTTTAATATCAACGATATCCGAGAAAGAACGGATATGTGCCTCAAACTTTTCAGCAAGCGTGAGGCCAGAAATATGGACATCCCCGATCCAATTTTGGATATCCGCGGACACAATGGACTGGCCACCGAATGATTCGGTTATGAGAAGCGTTTGCATGCGCTTCCTCGCCGCATAAACTGCGGCCGCAGTGCCCGCAGGGCCGCCGCCGATGATAATGAAGTCGTACATAGGGCTTAGAGCCTAGGGTGTAGGGTTTCGTCGCGCGTTCTAATAGATAAATTTAAGAATCTCACAACTTGAGACTATTGGCTAGAGTATGTGATCGGAGACAAGGCAAATTTTCACTCTCTACTGAGAAAACTTAATAGTCGATAAAATTTTCTCAAAAAATGGAATTTCTGAGGCAATATCAATATTTGATACACTCTCAACATTAGATTTGATATCTAGGTCCGCAACGTATATTATCCCAATATCTTCACGAAAAACAACGGCACGCAAACTATCAATCTCTTTGAGTAAAAGTGGGTTGCCCGCCTTATTAAGGTCATTTTCTAGTGATAGTGATTTCGTTCTATATTCATAAGCCGAATGTCCATCAACTTTAAGTGATTTTATTTTTGTATTTGACGCGTATTCTATTGCGAAATTAGGACGTTCTATTGTAGAACTTGGTTGAAGAAAATTCTTATTATATTCATCGAGAGAGGAAACTCGTCCTGAAATCTTATCAAAGGAAAAAACGAGATTGTGACCAGTATCAGGATTAATTCCTTCATAAGAGGGAGGTGCAATGAAATCACCGCTTGATGGCTGATTAATTGTGAAAGTTAGGGGGTATTGAACGGTTACACCAGTAAATTCGTCCCTATACGTTTTCCAATTTGCAGAATCACCTGCCACCACTGGCGGCGGGGTTGTCGAAGATTGATCCGTTGGAGCAATAGCTTTTCTTATCGCTAGCCAATATCCCAGCCCCCCAACAACAACCACGGCGATAATGATAAAAATTATGCTTTTAGTTTTCATATCCTAGCCGCTAGCTATTATTTTAAATCAAGTGCCTTCTCGAGTTCGTTCCGATTAAACCCGACAAAAATTTCTCCCGCAATATCGATCACGGGAACTCCCATCTGGTGGGATTTCTGAATCATTTCCTCCCGCGCGTGATCATCATTCGCAACGTCGAACTCTTGGTATTCAACGTTATTCTTTTTAAAAAATTCTTTCGCCATCTTGCAATAAACGCAGGTTGGCGTCGAGTAAATTTTAATATTCTTCATAGAGTTACATTATAAATGCTTCTTCCGGAGAAAGCTATTGCGCCGGCGGTACCTCCTCTCTGCCAAACATCGCCCACAAGCCGACAAGCGCCATACCAACGCCAATAACAATACTATTCCATCGCGCTGGAGAAACACTCGCGTAATCAAGAAGCCAGGGAGAAACAATAAGCCATATACCAAGGGCGATCTCGAAACGATGTATCCAACGCATAAGACTTTGAGAACCCCTTACTTATTTTTGTGCCAGCGCCGTGTCGATTGCCGCTTTAAATGCTTCATACGGCTGTGCCCCGGAAATCAGCTTCACCTTGCCCTTCTTGTCTACCACAAAGGTAGCGGGGGTCCCTTGGACTTGAGCGGCAATGCCATCTTGATAATCTTTCTCAACTTCCGCTTTGGTCATATGCCCATCAATGCAAGCCTGAAATTTTGCGATATCAAGCCCGAGCTGGTTTGCGAGTGCCAAGTAAAACGTCCGCTCTGTCGAAAGCTTGTCCTGTCCGCCAAAAAGCGCATCATGGTACGCCCAGTATTTTCCTTCGCCACGGGCACACTCAGCAGCTTCGGCCGCAGACTCGGCATGCGGATGAATGGCGCTCAATGGAAAATCACGATATGCCATTTTTACCTTTCCGGTTTTGATATACTCATCACGAATCTTTGGCTCGGTATCCTTAAATTGCGCTTCGCAGTAGGGACACTGATAGTCACCGAACTCAATCAACGTCACCGGTGCGTTCGGATCGCCCAAGATGACATCATCCTCAGCCGAAACGTTATTATTATCCAGAGAAGGTATCTGCTGATTTCCCCCGCCTGCCACCTGCGCAAGACCTCCTCCGCTCTTCAAGCCCGTACTATAGATAAGCGCGCCGCCAATGATGATAGCGGCGGTAAGAATGCTCATCGCCAAAAAATTATCTCGTTTTTCCGGTGGAGTTACTTCCATAATGGGTATATAAAATCTTTGCTTTTTAGGAATCACCCTCGTAAGATATCTCTCATACTAGCGCAATGGTAAGACGTGTCAAATTCGAACAACTCATCCTCTTCCTCGGAGACCTGGTAACGCTCTACGCAGCGCTCTTTGCCATGCTTATCATCCGCTATGGAGAAATTTCAGCATACCAAGGAGAACTCCATCTTACTTCTTTCACCATCCTCTTCGCGCTCTGGCTTATTATTTTTTATATTGCAGGGCTCTATGATTTGAACGAGCTTAAAAACAATGCTGATTTCCGCCGCCGCTCAGGGTTCGCGTTCTTCATCGCCTTTCTGGTTGCCATTGCTTTTTTCTATTTTATCCCTAGTCTCGGCATCACGCCGAAAACCAATCTGTTCCTCTTTCTCGCTCTTTTCGGGGCAATCGCTTACGCCTGGCGAACTTTTTACAACAATGCCGTAAATCGCCGCGCTCCCATCAAAAAAATACTTCTCGTCGGAACCAGTGCAGTCTCTGAAAAACTCGCCGCTCACCTTTCCCAAAACCCGCAACTTGGCTACGAAATAAAATCATGGATAAAAGGAGGGGCTGAAAGCAGTGAATTTTCACGCCTCTCTGAAATCATTCTTGAAAATACTATCAACCTCATTGTCATTCCGGCACATGTGAAAAAAAATTCTCAAGCCGCTCGCCTCATTTATAAAAATCTTGCGCTGGGAATCGAGGTCATGGATCTTGCCGAGCTCTATGAAATCATTTTCCATAAAGTACCGCTCGCTGAGCTCGAAGAGGTATGGTTTTTAGAAAACCTTGCAAAAAGCCGCACTATGTATGATGCTCTATTGCGGCCCATTGAAATTATTTTTGTCCTCGTTGCCTCCGTGGTCGCGCTCCCGCTCGCGGC